>JANQLI010000270.1 GCA_028280675.1 Alphaproteobacteria bacterium | reverse complement strand
GTGAAACCGCTGAAATTATGTCGGCTTACACCAAGATGGTGGAAGAGGAGGGGACATTAGAAGGGTTGCCCGCGTATCATGCGTCGCGGCCGCCGCATTCCGAAGGCTTGGCGATCTTCATTGCGTCATACTTGGCGAATGAAACCGAGCTCCCTAATATCAATTTGCTGCATCTGACGTCGCGAAAGGCCGTCGATGCCGCCTTGCAGATGGAAGCTGTCTTTCCGCACATCAACTTTGGGCGGGAAGTCACAATCGGGCATTTGATGTTGGATACGGAATCGCCATGTGGGCCAAAAGCAAAGGTGAATCCGCCCATCCGTCCGCGTGAAGATGTGGAATATCTGTGGGATAAACTCCTTGATAGGAAACTTGATTGGGTTTGCAGCGACCATGCCTGTTGTAAGCAAGAAATGAAACTTCATGGAGAGAATCCCGATGACATTTGGCTTGCAAAGTCAGGATTTGGTGGCACAGAGTATTTGCTGTCTGCCCTGGTCAGTGAGGGGTCTAAGCGCGGAATGTCATACAATCATATGGCAGAGGTCGCCTGTTACAATCCCGCGCGCCGATACGGCTTGAATCGGAAGGGTGATATTGCGGTTGGGTTGGATGCCGATGTAGTGCTTGTCGATCCGAATGAGACCTGGACAGTCACAGCGGAAGACTCTGAGTCTGATCAAGAGTATACACCGTTTGAAGGTGTTGAACTCAGTGCGCGCGTGAAAACCACATTTCTTCGCGGCGTATGTATTTACGATAACCAAAAGGTCATCGGGCAGCCTGGGGGGCAATACATCGCGCGCCCATATTCATAGGTAAGATGATATGCGATTAGTCAGCGCTGTTTTCAAAGCATTGAAGATCTTAGAGTTAGTCAATGTGAAACAACGGAATGTCACGGAGCTCAGTGATATGACCGGCATTCCAAGGGGCACTGTTCATCGTATTTTGAGAACCCTTGAAGAAGCTGGATATTTATATTGTGAGGAACGCAAGGGCATTAATACATTTTATGTCAATCAAGCTGTGAAGCGGTTGAGTTCAGGGGCGACGGATTATTTTGAGGAATATTATGTCATTAAGCCCCTTCTGTATGACCTTGCGCGTGACATTGAATGGCCGATATACCTTGCTGTCAATGATGGGTTTCACATGGATGTCATCACCAGCACAGAAGACATCAGCCCATTCTATTTAAAGGATTCAATCCTCGGCGCGCGCCTGCCATTGTTCAAAAGTGCGTCGGGGATTGCATTTTTGGCGGCTTGTGACAGCGATGTCCGGAAAACACTTTTGTTAAAAATGGATCACTTCATCGATGACCCAAGAGACCGGAAATGGGCAAAAGAACAATTGATGATAGCGATGACATCGAGTCGTGTGGTGATGGAGAATTGTGATTGGCAAAATTATGATCGCCCTATTTCGAGTCTATCGATAGGATTAAATAATGCTGAACGCGCCATTGGGGCCATTACTATGCGTTACTATTCAAGCGCCTATATTACAGACGATGTTCTTGATTCTTGGACAAACAAGCTGATCGCGTTTCGTGAAGAATTTATCAATAAACTCCGCTCACGCTCGGGCATAGCCCAAGACCGGGAGTGTGAATTGGCCGTGGCGCAGTTGACCTGACCCCTTCAATCCGAGCCACGAGATAGATTAGATTGGTTCTTCAAATAAAGGAGGAAAAGGCCGCTCGTAAGCGCATGTTCACAAACGAGATTGACAGTCAGTTGACCCAGACTGAGGCACGAAAATTGCCCAGGCCTTTGAATAATCAGGGTCTGGATCTGGCGATAGAGCAGATTGTTTGGAGACACTGATTATAGAAGAGAATTATTTCTCGAAGAATTGAGATGCGCGTCAAACCAAACAAAAGGCGGCCCCGAAGAACCGCCTGTCTTGCAAACTTCATTCAAGCAATACGCTTACGTGACTTTCTCCCCTTCAAAGGGTGCCGGACCAAAAGAGCTTTTTGCCGTACCGCTAATTTTGTTGCCGTCCACAGTCGCTTCGACGTCCAACGTCATTGGCATAGGGACTGTCATGTCCATTTTCCATGTCAAAGAGTTGCCGTCGATTTTACCATCTTTGATTTCCATCTCACCCATTGCGCTCTTTACCGTGCCTGAAACTGTGTCACCATCGGTCGTGACCGAGAAGGTTTGCTCTTGTGCGCCCATAGGGGTCTGCACGGTTACTTTCCAATCGCCATCTATTGACATGCTTTGTCTCCATCTATGAATTACAGTCAACAGTTGTGTTAGCAAATCCAGGCGCGTTTGCAAAGACCGTCCGATCACAAGATTTGAAGGATTTATTCGGTCACAGGGCTTTATCCTTTCAAAGCGCTCGCATGGCGGTAGAGTATAGGTTGAAGAGATTGCGAGGCGGCAATAGTATATTCTGCCAAGTTTTTGATTCAATAAGTAGATTTTCATCTGAAGAGAGATTGAATGGTGAGAGGAAGTAATAAGGATCGCATTAAAGCATTACTCAAAAGTATTGAGACAGGTGATCCTGGTCCAATAGATGTTGTGAATGAAGAGAAATATATACAGCACAATCCACAAACTCATGAAGGGAGTGAGGGACTAGCGGATCTCTTTGAACGATTATCGAGAACCTCACCTCGGGTCAATGTTGTACGCGCTTTTGAGGATGGTGATTTTGTTTTCGCGCATACTGAGTATGATTTTGCCACTCGTCGAATTGGTTTTGAAGTCTTTCGGTTTGAAGATGGATATGCGGTCGAGCATTGGGATAATATCCAGCCACGCCTTGGTCCAAACAAATCTGGTCATACCATGGTAGACGGGCCCACCCAATCTGAAGACCATCAATTGACCGAGCAAAACCGTTCACTCGTTAGATCATTTCTTCAAAATATTCTTATTCAAAGAAAACTCAATGAACTCGAAGTCTACATCGATAATGAGAACTTTACTGAGCACAATCCAAATCTGTCGGATGATTTGTTTGATCTGCGACAGGTGCTAGACAAAGGTCATCATTCTTACGGGCATTCTATCTACGAAAAGGTTCATCTTATTTTAGCTGAAGGCAATTTTGTTCTGACTGGGAGCGAAGGCCTGTACTGCGGCGTGCATAGTGCTTTTTATGATTTATTCCGGATCGCGCATGGAAAGATCGTTGAACATTGGGATACCATTGAGAAAATCGCCCCTCGGAGTGAATGGAAGAATGAGAATGGTAAATTTTAGGTCGCTCTGGAACTCACGATAGAGCAGAATGAGGCAATTGCGAGCAGATAGTAGGATAGAAATGTGAAGTATGGCATTCATGATTCTTGACATGGGATAGACAGCTAAGGTCGTAGGACCGTCAAAGATTCTATCCGCTCCTAGACCAGCACCTGATTCACCTAGCACCACGAGCCTTCAGCACATCTAATGTCTTCACGTGAAGAAATATGTACTTTTTGTTTTTCTGCTCAAGAGAGTGTTATTAGCTTGCTGGGAGCAAGTATGTAAATCGTGATGTTGACTCACGAGTTGTGAGTTTGCAGCAGCAGGGTGTCAGTTTAGAACTGACTGCGCAATACAATATTCATGTTCTGTAAAGGTATAGGACTGAAAGTAAAAATTTATTCCAGTCCAAACTCTTTTTTCTTAGGCTCTTTATTGAAGCGTTTACGAAACTCAGTTGTAGCCATCACCTCATATAGATCTTCAATATAGGCTAAAGCTGCAATCGGTGACTCAGCATAGTAAACCATTTTCCAGTCATCGCCTGTTTTGCGCATAATGCCGGTTGCACGGAGGTGCTCGCCAACGGGGGGTCGGTTCCTAAATTTATACTCAGCCCAAACAAACCATGTTGCAATGGCGAGATCATCAGATAAAGACTTCACACGAATATTTGATGGTGTGTAATCCATTGCTTCGACGAGTTTATCACGTGCCGGGGTATGGAAATACCACTCGAAGCTTTCCCAGCCAATCATCCAATCCGACATTTCCTCAGCAAGATACATTGGTGATGGATCATTCTTGTCAAATAACGCATCTGGCTGGGGGTCATTCAAGTCGGTAAAGTATTGCCCAAACTTTCGCACCACCTCAGATACCTCTGCGTAGACGTCTGAGCTGCTGAGGTTTTCTTCTATGTCAGCATTGTTTTGCGGCATTTCATGCCCACCTGCGAGTGCTGCGTTTGGAAGACACCAAAATGAGAGTGCAATAAGGATGAGTGAGTAACGCATGGTTTCTCCTTTGACCTGTTTTATTTAAACCAGATGGAGTTCGGATACTTGCGGTGCAAAAAGCGGTCAAATCCAAGCCAATGTCCCGATGGCCACATGAAAAAGGCAATGTTCAAAATGAAGAAGGGAATCAGGGACGCATCATAGTACCCACCAATAGCTAAATTGATCAGAATGAAAAAACTGACGCCGGCCGCGATGCGTGTGGTAATACCAAACAGCAGACCAAGAGCAGAATAGATTTCCCCAACTGTGACAATCCAAGCGACCACGAGCCACATAGGCAGGGCGAAGCTCTCTAAATAAAAAACAGCAAAAGCATCGGGTGGCATTTCCGTGAGGCGATCAAGGAAGATATTTTTTAGGATATCCGTGTTGAGCCAGCCTTTATTCACTTTATTGATTCCAGCAGATAACCAGAAAATAGCAAAGAGCGTTCGTAGTACGAGATGGATAATTATGCCGAAAAATTTAATGGGATGTTCGCGTATGTAATTGCCGGACCAAACATTTTGAAGTTTAGACATATTGTGCCCCTAATGTGAACCTGACGTGTTTTTTGAAATTGTTTCTAAAGACATCCATAGTGGCAGCCGCTGGCATGTACCAATAGCTTGATTGTTCTTATCAAGCCATTCGCGTGTGATACGATCTATTTTTGTCTGTGCTAAATCAATAACACCTGGATCAAGAGTTAAGCGTGCGTCAATTCTTTGTGGGATTTTCCATTCCCCATTTTGGATATCATATCTATCTATAGGTCGAGTGTGTCCTCGTTTTTCTACAGAACTTGTGTTAAAATTAGATATAAACACATCCCAAATCGTGAAAACTTGTGACCAAAATGTACGTGTATGAAAATGGTAGACAGTAAAACTGCCATCATCTGGAATTTGCGTATATTCTTGTTTGATTTCTCTATCGTCACATAAAACGATAGCTTCGCACATTGTACATAGTTCACCAAACTGTCCAACAAGTAGTAAGTTTGAGGAAGTATTATACTCCTGTGCTGAAGCTTGCGCAAATAAAGCCACGCTTATGTAGAAATACACCAGTGTTATTTTTGAAAAAATTCTGAGCATCACACACGTCTTCCTATAACATTTGTTTAATTGACCGAAATCCTAATTTTCTGAGAATAAATCACGTTTCTGATGCAGTATATACGCTTTAAAAAATCTCCAGAGTGCTTTTTGAGGCGTTAAATATTTTATAGCTGTTCCATGTTTTCCTATATCGTTCAGAGTCGCTTCAGTTAACCAGTTTGTTACTGTTTCAACATCATCACCTAGAATATTATACATACGTTTAGTGGCCGCCCATTTTTCCGGCGTCATGTGTTCTGCCTCTTGAGTAATCATATCAGTAATGACGATCCCAGGACTTAAATACCCCACATTGATCTTTTCGTTTTCATTCTCTTTGATAAGGGCAGCCGTAAAATAGCTAATCGCCCGCTTTGTCATACCGTATACGCTTAGGCCGATATTGGTGCGACCATCACTGCCAAAACCTTCAAAATTGTAAATTTGTCCGTATCCCTGTTCTTTCATCTCTCTTAAAGCAACTTTACAGCCGTTAAGAGTGCCAGTGATGTTACTTGAAATAACTAGGTCGTATTCTTCTTTGGGGATATCCTCAAATATGTTCATAATATTGGCTATCCCCGCATTATTGATCCAGATATCAACTTGCCCAAAGGTTTTCTGGGTAAAGTTCCATAGATCCTTCATCGATTTTATATCGCTTACATCACACTCTAAGCCGATTATTGATTGATGATTTGTTTCATTTCTTAGTTTGGAGACAGCCGAATCTATAGATGATTGAGAACGGCCTGTTATGCATACATTATTGTTTTTTAGGAGAAAATGCTTTGCTAATCCGTAACCGATACCACGAGTTCCCCCGGTTATTACAATAGACTTGTTATTCATTAACAGTTGGCCCCTCTATTTTTTCCTGGACTTGCTTTAGCACAAGTGTTACTCATGCGTAAACAGATAATTATTTGGATTTAAGGGTCATTTATGTCCAAAGGAAAGGCTCAACAGAAACGTGAAAAAACAGAAGAGCGAATATTGGATGCCTTTGAGCAGGTTTTGATCCAGGATGGTGTTCGCAATCTCACTCTTAAAGCGGTTGTTGATCAGGCTAATATCGGCAAGCCTTTGATCTATCGTTACTTTGGTAACTTAGAGGGTTTAATCCGTGCGTGGGGTGAGCGTCGCAGTGCTTTTGCTGAGTTGTTTCCACGACAAGTGAGTAACGAAGAAAAGCGCAATGATGTAAAAGATATTCTAGAGGACGACTTTATAGCCATGGCGGCTGAATTGCGGAAGCATCCTGTAACACTGGAGTTTCTCGCAGAAGAGCTTGGAGGTGACAGTGAAATTTCTGCAGCGTTTAATGAGGTCCGTAATTTAACGCGAAAATTGCGTTTAAAACGACTCATGAGCAACGTGGAATATACTGAAGATGACAATCGCAGTTTAATATACATCTTATATGCGGCTATCTCCTATTTATCTCTTAGATCTCGTCACGCTCCGCGTTTCTTTGATATGGATCTAAGGTCTGAGGAAAGTTGGGATGATATTACGAAAATGATCAAACTCATCATAGGTAATGCTAAGAGTGCGTCTTCGAATAGTCATGAATGAGTTTGCGTCATTGTGTAAGAGATAATTTACAATGGTTTATCACTTAACAATATCCGAATTTATATGAAGGGGGAGTTCAACATGAAACTTACACATAAATTCAAGTATAGCAGTTCACAGTTCTTGTGTTTAAGTCTCATAGCATCAAGTGCTTTAACATCGACAGCATCCGCGGCCATAGATGAAGTCGTTGTAACTACAAGGAAGCGTGCTGAGTCACTGCAGAGTGTTCCAATTGCTGTGCAAGCGTTTACGGCTGACCAAATCGAAAGATTCGGTATTGCTGATATTGCCGATGTCGCAAAGCTGTCATCATCTTTGCAATTTGATTCTAATTTTGGTCCTCTAGATAACCGTGTGACCATTCGCGGTTTGTCACAAACGCGTGGGCGGCCAAGTGCGGCGATACTTGTCGATGGTATCGACGTGACGACGGAATCTGTTAGCTTTAATGGTACCGGCGCACTTTTAACTCAGCGCTTGTTGGATGTAGAGCGAATTGAGGTTGTTAAAGGCCCTCAATCCGCTTTGTATGGACGTAGCGCCTTTAATGGAGCGGTCCAATATATTACGCGAGATCCGTCAATGGATGGTATGGAAGCACGCGCATCTATCGACATAGGAGATTATGGTCGTTACGAACTGAAAGGTGCTGTTTCAGGTCCAGTCGTAGATGATAAGTTTGCTTTAGGTTTGAATGCAAACTGGTGGAGTGAAGATGGATTTTATGAGCATCCCGCAACTTTAGAAGACGTCGGCGGTGGTGAAGGTTGGGGACTTGCGACGACATTTGTGTTCGAGCCAAATGACACATTAAAATTGCGCGGACGGCTTGCCTATGCAGATGATGAATTCGATACGGCGGCGCAAACAACCATCCGTCATAATAAAGAGCTTCTTCTGACAGACCCTGCTAATGGTGTAGCGGCGGGGTGTACAGGAATGGTATTTTCAGCAAGTGCGTGTGCTGGACGTATATATCCGATTTTGGAAGGAAATATTGGAGATGCGAGTGGCCGTGACGTGAGTACAAGCTTAAACCCACGTACTGGCGGCGTATATCCTGGTACGGAGCGGAGTTACTTCCGTGCGTCATTATATGCAGAATGGGACTTGGATAGCATTACACTAAGCTCGTGGACTGGATATACCGAAGGTGAAGATTCGTTTTTTATCGATGGTGATTTTGATGCTGATTTAATCGGTCCGGTCGGTAACCAAACAGATGCGTCAACGCGTGCGCAGGAGTTTGATTTTGAGGACGATACAAAGCAATTTAGCCAAGAAATCAGGTTGGCGACAAAGCTTGATGGTCCTGTACAATTTACGTTGGGTGGACTTTATTGGACAGAAGAAATTAATCAGATAGATAATAGCCGGATTGTCGATTCGTTTGGAATGGGGCCAACAAATCCAGCATTGCCATTTGTTGAGTTGCGGCCAACTTATTTTGATCGAGAAACCGATCACTGGTCTGTTTATGGTTCCGTTGATTGGGCGATCAATGATCAATGGACCGCAATATTCGAGGGACGTTACACCTCGGAAGAAACTTCTGTGACAGGGCCATATGCAGTTCCACTCGGTGCGTGCCTTGATTCTTTTGGATTTGGATGTACCGCACCATCATTTCCTGACGCGGGTGATCTCTTTGCATTTGCTATGGGAGGGGCAGCCGCATTACCCACTGGGGTCATACGTGCAAATCCGCAAGCTTACTTGACAGAAAAAGTGGATGATAACTTCTTTACCCCTAAAGTAACCATCGAATATTCACCCAATGATGATATGTTGCTTTACGCATATATTGCTCGTGGCATTAAGCCGGGTGGTGTTTCCTCTGTATCTGCAGGATCCTATTTTGACGCGGATGCTGATGGAACAGCAAATGAATTTAAGTTCGATCAGGAAAAACTATGGGTCTATGAGGCGGGTATGAAGTCCACATGGGCCGACGGTCGACTGCAAACAAATGTTGCAGCTTTCTTCCAAGAGTATGATGATAAGCAAGTTACAAGTCGCGGTTTGGCGTCTCCAACAGCCGCATTTGAAACAGGATTGGTTGTTAACGCTGGAGCAGCTGAAATATGGGGTGTTGAATTGGAGACGCAGTGGCAACCTAACGATAATTGGTTGTTTGGTGCGTCATATACCTTCTTGGACACTGAATATACCGATTTTGTTATTGACACAACATCTCCGACTCAAGCCTTAAGATCGGGTAACTGCACGGTCGTACCGGATCCAGATACGGCAACGCCAGAGTGTCTGGTGAGTCTTACTGGGAATGAGATTGAGCGTACGCCTAAACACGCTTTGAATCTCACAGGCCGTTATCAAAGACCTATTGGGAATGGAGATCTGAATTGGTTTTTTGAAGGCAATAGCTCTTTCCAAGGGAAGCGTTTCATAGACGAAAGCAACACAAAACGGATGGATGATTATTGGCTTACCGACCTGCGTACCGGTATTGAAACCGATAGATGGAGTGTCTTGGCCTATGTTAATAATGTTTTCGATGACGATACCATCCGAAGTGGTGTAGATGCAGGTGGATTTGTCGATGCGACACTCACGCCAGGGACTTTCGGCTTCACTTTCGCTCCTGCCGACAACTTGATTGCGTCCCTGCCGGACCCTCGCCACTGGGGTGTAAGAGCATCAATACGGTACTAGTCGCTTGAGTTGACATTCTAAAGTCGCAAGGTTGTCACACCTTGCGACTTTTTATTTCTTTTTAGCATTCATGTTGAACCTTTGGGATAAATACTTTCAGGGTCGTTATGGGTAGAACACAACTCAATAGGCAACGAAGACCGTTCGGATTTCTCCTTGTCGTTAGTCTCGTTTTGACATGGGCTTTTCCTTCTCAAGTTGCTGGCGCAGAAAGTGTCGACTCGCTGGTCTATGAGATAGCGAGTGATGATGAGGTCATCGATAGTGGTGAAATGCTTGTCACCCGTGATAAAACTTTAATCAGCCGCGAATCGTTTCAAGTTCTTCGCCGTAAAGATGGCGGACGATCAATCATCAGTGAAGTGACTGGGGTAGCTCGTGAATACAATATTCGAGCACGATGGGACTATGATGAGAAAGAACATGCGGTCATGTCATGGGGGTCTGGGATTCATGGTGAAAATAGATTTGACGTAGTTTTGTCGAATACCCCACCTGACGCATCCATGTCAGTGTTATATCAGTCGGGCGAAAAGATCGAACATCGTGGCGTATGTCCGAAAGGATGTTTAATGGATATGATGCCGGGTGCTTTACCGCAATTCACAATGACACGCCGCTATGATTATGAAGACAAGGGCGTTCAGGATTTTCGTTGGATGGCGTTTATGTTGCATTTTGACATTCGATCTTTTGACGTCGTTGTCAGTATAGAGCATCAACGTGATTTTTCCGTTGAACGATCTGATGGATCAACAATGACGATAAGGCAATTCGCATTTAGCGAAAGTGGAACCACAGAAAATGATGGTGAGGCCTATACTTTACAATCTTACCTATGGATTGATGATGACCACAGACCGCTTAAGTTTCGGGCTGGTCAAACAATAGGATTGCGTACAGGATTGGACGATATAGCCGATCAACTCGTGCCACTTCCTCGAGAGAACTAGACATTTGTTTCAATACACCATATTGAAGTCATCTGATCACATGATTAAGAATCTTGATATTTTATCTGTCCACATACGTGACACAAAATCTCTGAAGCTAGCAGAACCCTAGCTCTTGATGTCACGTCAACACTTGAGGCTTGCTACACCAAACTTACAAAGATCTAGTGAAATGCTCCATAAATCGATTTTATTTCTAAAAATTCTTCGGGACCGCAAATAAGTCCCTCGTTTGGGCTCCTTCTGCAGGAATGCAAAAAACTTAGATGAATTCTGAAACGGAATTGCGTACTAATTTTTGATAAGGTGTGCTCACCGGGATTCTTGATCCGTCCGACATGGTAAGAGTCATTTTCTTTCCTGACTCTTCTAGGCTCGAAACCTTGCTTCGATTAATCCAATAAGATCTGTGAACTTGCAGGTAGGCTTGGCTGTTCAAGATATCCGCAAATAATCATCTCCAGAATCCATTAAGACTGTTGAGGCGAATTCAGGGGTCAGGGAATGGCCATCTGCTGTGATGATAGAGGGCCTTGCATGGTCAAAATAATCAAGCGTCAGTTCATAATACCCACGGATGTCACGCTTCCATTGTGTAAGTGGCCCCAGGTATTCGACCTTAGTGAGGCCCAATGTTTTCGCCAAAAAGAGAAAGCACTTAGCCAACCTGCTTTTGTGCAGAAAATCTGCAATCGTGCCCTCATTTCGTTCAATCGAAGCCATAAATTGACAGAGATTGACCGAAAGCTGCTGTAGCCGCGCTTCCCCATTTGTCCCCATGATCACCCCAAGAATTTAATGTACTTAAACATTGTATTGCCTGTTAAATGGTGCCCGCCCACACCAGGTAAAATCAGCCCCAAACTTCATAAATACGCCCAATAGTGGTAATATTACTTCCATAAATGTATAACAAATAGAAGCATAGTGGCATAGTCCTAATTGATACTGGAAATATATCTTCCAGTTCATGGATATATCGCGCAAAATAGGGGTTGCCGTTAAGGCAGCTCGGAATTCAGCTGGTTTGTCACAAGATGAGCTTGCTGAAGAGGTTGGGAAATCGATGAAAACGATCTCGAACATCGAACGTGGCGCAGTGGCACCTTCAATTGAGACTCTTTATCAAATAGCCAGAGCTCTGAAAGTCCCGATGGCTGATCTGTTTCAGGATGTCGACAAAAGACGTTCCAATAAACGCTTCTTAGCCGAGACTGAGGCTCGTGAATTATTGCGCTCGTTGGATGATAAGAGTCTAGACTTAGCAATAGAGCAGATCGAAGCGATTGCGAGAAGGCAGTGAAATGTATGTCTTGGAAATCATTGCTAGATTCTCTATCATTGTAATGCAAAATCATCCTGAGATACAAGACGCACCTGCTTAAGAGATAACTACATATGTCAGACACAATTCATTTTATTCTAGCCGGTGGAACAATTCTCCAAGAGAACAAACAGGGGAAAATGGAATGGTCAGCGAGTATTGATAGACTTATTAAAGCAACAAATTTGGAAGTTAATTATCGCCATTCTATAGCTTATAGCGGTCTTGCTTCTTCATTGTCAGTCTCTGACGTTTTTAAGATTAGAGATCTCATCAAATCTGATGAATCCTCTCAAGCTTTTATTATTACCGTAGGAACGGACATATTAGAGGAAGTTGCATATGCGCTGGACGAACTTTTAAGAATCGATAAGCCAGTAATTTTAGTTGCCGCTATGAGGCCGAGCGATGCACTTGGATATGATGGAATTGAAAATCTTCGCCAAGCTATTCTAGTGTCTGAGATGGAAGAGGCTAAAAGTGCTGGTGTCTTAGTTGTTATTGGTGATCAAATTCATCTTGGGAGATATATTCATAAAACAGACAGTGAATCGATTAGGGCCTTTGTCTCGCATCCAGGGCCAATTGGTGATATTCGGAACGGATATCCAGTTCTCTATTACGGAGTAAAAGACCAACGAGGGTCATATGAATTCTTATCAGCAGATAGTGTTATCGATTTAAAGGTAACCGCGCTTATCATTCATATGGACACCGACCTTAGTTTTTATGATCTGTCCAATGTGAATGGTCTGGTACTAGAAGGTATGGGAACGGGCAGCATACCTACAGAAATTGTTGAAAGTTTATCAGCTGAATGGACCAGTAAGATACCTATTGTTATTGCAACTCGTTGTGAGACGGGGAGCAATTATAACGACTTCTTGTATAAAGGTGGATTAGAAAAATACGAGAAGTATGGATTCATAGTAAAAGATTTTCTTAGACTGAATGGTTTGCAAACGCGGATTAAATTATTATTCGAGTTGGCTGCTTTAAGAGCTGATCATAAAAATATGACATCTCTACAACGATTTAAGGGCTAGCAATATTTAGTGATATGAACTTATGGCAGAATTGAACCAAACTGATCAAACGTTACTTCATTCAATTATGAACGGGGTTATTTCATTTGTTGATACCATCGGTGGTATTGGTGACACGATAAATTTGATCGGCTGGATTACTGTATTGCTAGTTTCAACCTTCTTCTGGCGTTCAGATAAACTTCGCCACAAGTACACGAAGGTATTTTTCCCAAAAGATTTTAATGAGTTCTATAGTTATTTTGCTAGGCACGTTAGAAAAGCCAAATCCGTCATCTATCATACAGGCGATGGATTTAATATGAAAAACCCTACAAGCCGAAACAATGCTGATTTGTTAGATAAAGCTTTTGTCGAGGCTATGACGAAAGGGGTGCGGGTAAATCGTTATCAGATTGTTGAATCTATGACTATCAATTGGCTGAGGCGACTTTCTGCATATAAAAATGCGTTTCCAGATAATTTTTTTGTTTTTATAAATGGTAGTCACGAAGGAATAGGCAGCTTCTGTGTGATAGATCCCGATACTCGGAACACCATATACGAACAGCAAATCACCACTGGTAAACGGCTTGGACGCGGAACGGAACCGTATGATTTTGCCTTTATCCATGGGCATCAACATAAGTCAGATGGAGCTAGGGACCTCGTAGAGGAAATAATGCGGGAACAGTCTACCGTAGAACTCAAAACAAGCGATGATTTTACCAATTATGAAAGAGATTTATTTTATCAGCGTTTAGAAGAGTTCAAGAACAATGCAAATTATGTTCTTATTGACCAGGAAATTATCGAACTGACAACACGTAGTACGTCAATAGAAGAAATTCAGTATAGTCCAGATATTTTTGAAGACTACCCGCTTCCAGAGTAAAATGCTGAGGTAATAATGGTTGAGACTGAGGCACGAGAATTGTTGCGTTCGCTTAATGATAAGGGTCTGGCAATAGAGCAGTGACCTGCTGCCCATAAATTGGACCGGTTTTTGTGAGAATTTTCTCATTATTGAGCTTGTCCTCTTCTAACAACTGTTCAACAGCACTCAACACCTTCATCCATCGCGCATACTGGTCTGAATCACCAGCTTCGAGGGCTCCATCGGCGTTTTGTGCAGCGCGCACTTGGGCCATATCACCGCTAAGTCCTTGTGCAAGGACAATAGCTGCTGCCCAGATGGCTTCGTCAAGGGGAGACCGAGTCTTAATTCTTTGAGCTCCATTTTTTGAGCCGTATAATTGCTCGTGTGTAAAGTCAAATAGAGCTATCGTGAATACTCATAAAGCGTACTTTTTGATCGTGAAAAAAGGTATTGAATTAGTATGGATAAAAGCAAATCGCATGTATCTGACCTGTTGTCGGTTTCAACGAAGGGTAATGGTTACGAGTTTCCTTTTGATCCTCACTATTCGAACACACGGGGAAACTTGTTTGGTGGCGTTCAGTTGGCTGCGGCAATTGATGCTGCTGAGGTTATAACGGGTCGCCAGTCTCTATGTGCGAGTGTGAGTTTCTTACAAACGATCAGTGAAGGCGCGACGATAACGTGCGACGTATCCGAGGTTGTTCGAGGGTATAAGCGTTCACAAGCGATTGTCACCGGATATGCTGATGATGTACTCGCGTTTCAGGTTTTGATTTCTCTTAGCGATACATTCCCTTCCGGTTCGGAAGGTCATCGATCTTATGTAGAAGATCTCGATAAGGCTTACCGAACCACACCTGAGTCGTTTCCGGTCCTGCAAGGATTTGATGCGCCTATTATTGATCTGTTGGATATCCGTATTGCAGCTGGGTTTTTTAGCGGAGTGATGTCTCCTAATACGCAGCGTCCTGGAGAGGCAAAGCTTTGGATGCGTTTCAAGCAAGATATACCCTTGGAACCGGCACTGCTTGCTATATTTTCTGATTGGTTGCCATTGTGTACGGAGTCAACGATGAAGCGAAAGGTGCGCGGACGCAGTTTGGATAATGTGTTACGTTTCATCAATGAGCCAGTGAATACGAGATGGGTTCTTGTTGATGCTTGGGTCGACGAGATTAGTGACGCTATCGGGCATGGTGGGATACGATTGTGGGACGAGAATAAGCGCCTTCTTGCCGTTGCGAGTCAAAGCTACATTCCGATTATTTCCGATTACTGAGATCAACGATCCAACAACGTGCGTATGAACAAACACATATATTGAAGAGACATCATGGCCCTTACAGCAGAGATCAATCCTTTACCAGTAAACGCATGGGATGCATCACTCCAGAACATTGTCGATGACATGAAGGGGCGGCCCCTCAATGTGCACGGACTTATGGCACACAATACGGATTTGTTGCAGGCCTGGTGGCCATTGCGACAGCATTTGGTCTCTGGTGGTTCTTTAGGGTCACGGAAGGGCGAGATCGTGATCTTGCGCGTCGCGTTGCGGATGCAGTCTTGGTATGAATGGGCTTCGCATGTGGACCGGGCTTTGGCGCAAGGTTTAACCGAAAATGAGATTAAGACTGTTCAGGTGGGTGGGGAAGATCCGTTGTGGGATGCTGCTGAGGCATTGCTCTTACAGGCGGTGGATGACTTGATCGATCAACATAGCCTTTCGCCTGATATGCAAAACGCTTTGCGTGAGCATTATACAGTCCCGCAAATTATGGATCTTATCACGCTTCACGGCATGTATGTTATATTGGGGTGTATGATCAACACATGGGGATTAGATTTGGATGATCATGTTCGCGACAAGTTACCCGATGCGTTTAGCGAAGACGATTTCAGCTCCAGCAGCTAAGCGCGTTCAATAGCCAGTGAAATTCCCTGTCCAACGCCAATACACATGGTGCAGAGTGCACGTTTCTGACCTGTTCTTCCAAGTTGATAGGCAGCTGTTAAAGCGAGGCGTGTCCCGCTCATGCCCAGAGGGTGCCCTAATGCAATAGCGCCGCCAAGCGGGTTGATGCGCGGATCATTGTCTTCCAGGCCAAGTGTGCGGGTGCAGGCAAGCGCTTGCGCCGCAAAAGCTTCGTTAAACTCAAATAGATCGAAATCATCCATTGTTAAGTCGAGAGTTTTGAGCAGCTTTTGTGTTGCAGGTATCGGCCCTGTTCCCATGATGCGTGGTAATACGCCTGCAACGGCTGAACCAAGTATCCGTGCTTTCGGGATTAGGTTGTGTTTTTTTACGGCAGATTCGGACGCGAGGATGATCGCCGCTGCACCATCATTAATGCCGGAAGCATTTCCGGCTGTAACGGTGCCCCCTTCAAATAAGGGTTTCAGGCTCGCCATTTTTTCAAGTGTAGTGCTGCGTGGATGCTCATCCACTGCAAATAGAATATCATCTTTTTTGCGCTGGGGGATGGTGACGGGTGTGATTTCTTCCTTAAGCATTCCAGTCTCTATCGCAGCTGCGGCTTTATTCTGACTCCAAAGAGCAAATTGGTCTTGGTCTTCACGTGAAATGCCAAATTCTTCGGCAACATACTCTGCTGTTTGTGGCATGACATCGCTGCCATATATTTTGTCCAACGCTGCGTTGATAAAACGCCATCCCATTGTTGTGTCATAAAGCTTGGCGGAACGATCATAGGCTACTTCGGCCTTTCCCATCACGAAGGGTGCGCGCGACATCGATTCAACACCGCCAGCAATAATCATGTCGGCATCACCGGCTTTAATAGTACTCGCAGCGATACTCACAGCATTGAGACCTGAACCACAGAGCCGGTTGACTGTTGTTGCTGGGATTGTGTGGGGGAGGCCAGACAGTAATGTCGCCATGCGCGCGACGTTCCGATTATCTTCACCTGCTTGGTTGGCGCAGCCAAAGATAACATCATCCACTTGTTCCCAATCCATATTGGGATTGCGATCAGCCAGGGCTTTCATAGGAGCCGCTGCGAGATCATCGGTACGCACAGAAGCTAAGCCTCCACCATAACGTCCAATCGCGGTGCGCGTTGAATCGCAGATAAAGACGTTATTCATGAACTTTCCCCATGCTATGCCATATGTGGCTTAATATTTCTAAAGGCAATCAGTGTTGCTTCAGCGAGGCGATCAATTTCCGCTTCACGCATGACGGTTGATAGCGTTAAGGAGCAGGTGTTGACGGGCAGAATACCATCATTCACCAGCTCATCGAGCAACATTTTTATGAGTTTAGCTTCGTCTGGGCCAACATAGGCATCGCGATAACTGTTCGGCGGTGCTTCTTTCATATGGATACGATACATGGAGCCACGACCTGTGATACAGGCTGGAACATCAGCAAGGCTAATTGCTTCATCCAAGGCTTTCTTTGCGTATTCGCCAAGATAATTGATTTTGTCGATGGCCTCGTGATCGAAGATTTCCATGGCCGTTAATCCAGCGGCCATTGTCACGGGATTGGCCGAATAGGTACCTGAGTGAGGAAACAGAACCTTCTCGGCGCGTGGATTCATCACATCCATCACATCAGCGCGCCCGGCAAGAGCGCCCACAGGGAAACCACCACCGATCATTTTGCCCATGGCCGTAAGATCCGGTGTGACGTCATACCAGTTCTGAGCGCCACCATAGGTAAAGCGGAAGGTGATAACTTCGTCAAAAACAAGAAGCACATCATTATCGCGTGTCCATTTGCGTAGCGCTTGGACAAAATCTTCATTTGCAGGCAGCAAGCCAACGCGATGGGGCATGAGATCAACCAGAACGCATGCTATGTCGCCGGCGTGTTCAGACAGAATATTGATCGCCCGTTCTGGCTCATTAAACGGGATAACGATCACATCGTCTAATGCAGCTTGGGGTGTGCCATGGGTGACGGCAACGCTGGTGGGTTTTTCCGCATCACCCCAGTTATTGGGATTTGCGGTTTGGCTCACTTCTGCATAATCGTAGATGCCGTGATAGGAGCCTTCGACTTTTGCAATCTTGGGACGACCTGTAAACGCACGGGAAGCTTTGAGGCACGCCATGACAGCCTCTGTCCCAGAGTTCACAAAACGCATTTTCTCAAAGCCGTCGTTACGGCTTATCATGTGCTCTGCGAATATAACTTCCAGCTCCGTTCCAACGGCAAAGGCACTGCCGCGTTTCATTTGTTCAGCAGCAACAGAAACAATGATGGGATGCGCATGACCATGAATCAGCGAGGTCATATTGTTGTTAAAGTCGATACGTTCCACGCCGTCGATATCGGTGACGTAGCACCCTTCGCCCTTGATGGCGTAAATCGGGTGTGGGTCGCGTAAAATGGCGTTACGGCTGCACCCCCCGGGCAGAACTTGTAAGGCACGTTCGTAGAGAGCTGCACCGCGTGAATTTTGCTTAGGCGGAATTGGAGAATTCATGTTTGAGGTGCCCTTTTATGTTCTTCGCTTTAAGTCTCTATGCGAGGTGGTGCGGTCAATAATGTTGCACCTGTTTTGCTTTGGACATAGTCAAGGTCAATATCTGGTGCGAGCCCGACAACCTGAAATCCTTCCGGAGTGACATCAATCACCGCTAAATCCGTATAAATTCGGCTGACGACGCCTGGCCCAGTGAGGGGATAGGTGCACGTATCAACAAGTTTAGGCTCGCCGTTTTTGGTGCAATGTTGTGTGATTACATAGATTGTTTTTACCCCTGCGACGAGGTCCATCGCACCGCCTACGGCAGGTATAGCATCGGGGGCGCCGGTTGACCAATTCGCGAGATCGCCATTTTCGGAAACCTGCATAGCCCCAAGAACACACACGTCAATATGACCTGCGCGGATCATGGAAAAGCTATCAGCATGGTGAAAGAATGAGGCGCCGGGTATTGTGGTGACCTGTTTTTTACCCGCATTGATGAGCTCGGGATCTCCCTCGCCATCTCTTGGTGCTTCACCCATGCCGAGTAAGCCATTTTCTGTGTGATAGATGAATTCCCGGCCCTCCGGAACATAAGCTGCCACTTTTTCAGGAATGCCAATGCCAAGATTTACAACAGAGCCATCCGGAATGTCTTGGGCCACCCGCTTCGCCATGTCGTCACGGCTCCATCCGATCTGTTGCTCAGGATTGCTCATGGATAGCTTACTCCTTGTGCCACGAGCTCCGATTCATGTGCTGGATCAGGAACGCAAACAATACGGTCAACAAAGATGCCTGGCGTGACGACATGTTCAGGATTGATCTCGCCATTCTCAACGTAGGTTTTGGTTTGAACAATCGTGGTTTCAGCGGCCATGGCCATAATGGGACCAAAGTTTCTGGCGGTTTTGTAATAGGTAAGATTGCCAAAGCGGTCTGCACAATCGCATTTGATCAGTGAAAAGTCAGCTTTGAGTCCATATTCCAGAACGTGATCCTGACCGTCAAAGGCGCGCACTTCTTTCCCTTCAGCAAGGGGGGTTCCGACGGATGTCGGTGTGTAGAACGCAGGAACACCAGATCCGCCCGCGCGAATGCGTTCCGCGAGAGTGCCTTGTGGAACCAATTCTAATTCAATATCATTTTGCCGGTAGAGGTCGGCAAATACGGTTGAGTTCGCTGTTCGTGGAAAAGAGCATATCATTTTCCGCACACAGCCATTTTCTATAAGTGCTGCTAAGCCAATATGACCGCTTCCCGTGTTGTTATTCACAACGGTGAGATCAGTTGCCCCATGATCAATGAGGGCATGAATAAGTTCGATGGGGCTTCCAGCCTCACCGAACCCACCGATCATGACAGTTGCCCCGTCATGTATGCACTCAACGGCCTCCTGTGGCGTGGTATGTTTTTTAAGAATCATCTCTGATCTGCTTAACGCTCTAAGTACTGAAGTTTATCCGGTGCGCCATCCCACTTATCGGCGTCCGGCAAGGGATCCTTACTGTCATTGATATTCGGCCAGATCATAGACAAATCCTCATTGAGTTTCGCAAATTCTTTTGCGCTCTCTGGCAAGTCCGTATCGCTCACAATAGCATTAGCAGGGCATTCTGGCTCGCATAATGCGCAGTCGATACATTCTTCTGGGTGAATTACGATAAAATTCGGCCCTTCATAGAAGCAATCAACTGGACAAACATCCACACAGTCAGTGTACTTACACTTGATGCAATTCTCAGTTACAATAAATGTCATTTTTTTCTACGCCGCACCGCTTCCCAAATGACATTAGGCAGCTTTGATATCATTTTTTAAATCAATGCCATACATTGCATAAAGTTCGGCTTCATCGTAAAGCACGCGGTCATCGTAACCGCTAAACCAAATGGCTTCGGGATTGCGGCCAACGATGGTCACTTTGCACCGATCTGGAGCATCTGCACCGGAACGCAATAGCTTAAAGATAACCACACCATTCTCAGCGCCTGGCAAGCCGGGGATCGCTTCATTGGTAACAGCGGCAACTTCGGTTTTGCCTTTGTAGTGGGTGATCGATAGGCGCGCATGCGCTTCAACACCAGAGAGGCCTTTCTGCGATTCGTTCAAGATGCGCCATGCTTCTTCGATAGGGACATTGAAAGCTTTGTGACCAACAATGTCGCGACCGCAGAAGAAGTAATGGTTCTCAACGCCGTTTCGTTTCAACTCGCGCTGCATAATCCGCAAAGCATCAGCGTCATTATTGATATCTTTGATAATCGGAGCCTGGTTATCAATGTTGATCCAATTCCGGCTGCGCAAGCGTTTGACAGCGGTATGTGTGTTCTCGAGCCATTTCAATCCACCACCAGGATGATCGATATAGTTACCCTCGATATCTTTTTGCAAAAATTCATCAGGGTGATTGAAGTGGATCATGACCCGTAAACTAATTTCCGGGTAGATCTTATGAAACTTGTCCAACATATCCATAAAAGCATCGTCAAAGCGGTCCGGATAAAAGGCGAGTTCCTTCGTTCCGATTCGAATGTTTTCGATTCCCGCTTCGGCAAGAGCAGAGAGCCACTGTGCGATGTTTTTGTTGCCAAGTACCATTGGATCGCCACCCGACATCAGAATTTCGCGTAATTTTTCGCGGCCTGTTTCCGGATGACGCCCGCCATTTTCTGCGACAAGTCTGTTGTGTTCTTTGATGTAGGGCACAATCTCATGAATTTGTGCAAGGCCTTTTGGAGCCACGGTGCCATCTGGTCGTGTCACTTCTTTTTTCGCGATTAGCTCCTCCCGATAGCAAAACCGGCAATGGGCAGAACATGTCGATGCCACGTAAATGAGGCCAAGCTCGTATTTGTGGATGAGTCCTTCCACAGGGCTGTAATCCATTTGCTTACCGGGATCCTCAGCGCCATCAAGATCAAAGGTCTCCTTTGGACTGGCCTTGATCAGCACCTGCATGGGCACACTGTTTTTTGCCTGCTCAAAATAATGCCGTGTGATTTTCACTGGCATACGTTTTTGCACATCGCGTTCGGAGCCTTCGAGCGATACCAAGGCGTCAAGCTCGTCTTTGCTATAGAACGACAACATGTCCTGCGGGACATCACCTGACAGGAACTTCTCAATTCCCTTGGTGATTTCACGATTGTATTTTGCGTTTTGAACGGAATCCAAGAAACCCTGTTCGCGCTCCGTTGGGACATATTTCAGTGGCTTAGACATATTACAATAACTCTTTATTGTTTTCTGAGGGTTGGACTCCGGAGATTCTGAAAAGATTTCTCGCAATAATGAAAAATATCTTTATATTTCAATTCAGTAAAAAATCCCCTTGCCGTAGCTTTCGAAATATCTTTAATATTTCTGGGCATTACGCAAGCGATGATAAATCACAATAGGATTACTATAAGTAATGGAATTGAGCTATCAGAGGCGGTTTCTGCCAAGTACGAGCATGCTTGTGGCGTTTGATTCCGCGGCCCGGCATGGGAGTTTCACTGCGGCGGCGGAAGAACTAAATTTGACGCAAGGCGCCATTAGTCGGCAAATCAGAAGTTTGGAAGAGCAGCTCGATGTGCAGCTTTTTCGGCGTGTGAATCGTACTGTTGTGTTAACTGAGGCAGGGCGCGTTTATGCAAAGGATATTCATAGTGCTTTGCAAAAGATACGCACGGCTTCTCTCAGCATTAAAACAAATCCTCGCGGCGGTGTTTTGAATGTCGGAATATTGCCAACATTTGGGACACGTTGGCTGATGCCGCGATTTCCGACATTCCTTGAGGAAAATCCTAGCATTACGGTTAACTTCGTTTCGAAACTCTCTCAATTTGATTTGCAGAATGAGGGTATTCACGCCGCTATTCACTTTGGGTTGCCGGAATGGCCCGGCGCGGATGCGATCTTTTTGATGAATGAAGAATCCGTACCTGTAGCTTCACAGCAATTTTGCGATGAACACAAGATTTCATCTGTGAAAGATATTGCAAAAGCCCCCTTGCTCCATTTATCGAGTCGTACCGGTGCCTGGCAAGACTGGTTCTCCAAGTTCGATGTTGAAATGAGTGAGGGGCAAAGTTTGCTGTTTGAAGAGTTTTCCCTCGTTGCACAAGCGGCCACTGCTGGATTAGGTGCTGCGCTTTTGCCCAAGTTCTTGATTAAAAATGAGCTTGAGCGCAAGGAGCTAACGATCCTTTTTGACGAGGCTGTTCCAACGTCATCG
>JANQLI010000246.1 GCA_028280675.1 Alphaproteobacteria bacterium | reverse complement strand
ATGGCTTTTGACGTTTGCGGATGTGCAAGAGAAATACGCATAATCAATCGACTTTATTTTTCTTTCTGGTGGCGCTCCGCCAACCACACATTCACAGTGAGATGGGTGTCTGCGCTTTTCTTCCCCGGCGGTAAAGCAATGTCATCTTTCAGTGTTAAACCCGCATCGCGGCACCAATTGCGCACCTCATCGCTGGCAAACCCTAAGCGCCGGTGGGCATGATCGGTTCGTAAAAACTCAAGTTCATGGGGCGCAAAATCAATGATCATCATACGCCCGCCTGGTTTGAGCAAACGCGCCGCTTGCTTCACCGCTCGACGCGGATCGGCAAAATAATGCAGCACTTGATGTATGGTCACGAAATCGACAGACGCTTCCTCGAAAGGCAAGGCAAAAATATCAGCTTGACGCACATGGCAATTGTCAATCTGCGCCGCTTCCAAATTCGCGCGCGCAATGGTCAACATATCGTGAGAGGCATCGACACCGATCCCGCGCGTTACATGGGGACTGAGAATTTCGAGAATCCGTCCTGTCCCTGTGCCCAGATCCATCAGCTCCGTGATTGGCGGACCTGATATCACACTCTCAATGATGGCGCGCTCCACTTCCTCTTCTGAAATGTGTAACGCGCGAATTTGATTCCAGCTTTCTGCATTATCGCGAAAGTAACTGGCCGCATGTTCCGAGCGTGCTTGCTTCACCGCGTCCAAGCGCTCTTGATCGCCGAGGATGATGGGATCAGCCTCAGTCCCTAAACCGACGACCAGTTGCGCAAGCGCCTCTGCAGAGGCCGTCCCATTGCTTTGGCCGTTTTTGCCTTCCGCTAATCGATAAAAGGCCCACGCCCCTTCCGGCAAGCGTTCAACCAACCCCGCTTCCATCAGCAATTTCAAATGACGGCTGACGCGCGGCTGACTTTGCCCCAGAATTTGGGTGAGCTCAGTCACCGTCAGCTCATGCCCGTTCAGCAAATGCAGCAACCTGAGCCGGGTGGGTTCCCCGGCTGCTTTCAATCCTGCGATCACTTGCTCTAACATGGCGCACCAAATGTCTGTGACGATAAAGGGCAGTCTGCAGCCCCCTCCCCTGACCTTTGGTCAGTATAACCGGGGACAGCGACCGATTGATACATCATATAAACATATCTTTATGTGATTATCCAGTCTGAATCGCAAAAGTCTCAGAATTGACCGATTAGCGGGTGAAACAGCGACTTTTTCGCAACAGAACGTCACCCAGATCATAAAGTATAGTTAACTGCAGCTAGTTGTACCCGATCCAGTATGATACGAAGATGCGAATTGCTTTCGCGAATCTAGAGAATATTAAGAAAATTACGGCACAACAGCTCATACATTGAATCTGAAAGCCACGTGGAATGGCTCTGAGCAACGTTGCGACAGGATGTGGATACTTGGTGGATGTTACGTGTATTTGAAAAAGTGAATATGTCATCTGAAAGCGTCTTCGAGCGCATTGCGCGAATTGGCCAAAGGGGGGGCGCGACCCTTCTTGTTGCATGTGTCCTGGCCTTGAGCTTAAGCGCTTGCGCGTCGAACCCCGACCGGCCGGGCACAGACTATGATGAAGTCACAGACGATATTAACGATCCGCTTGAGCCCTTTAACCGGAAGATGTTTGCCGTCAATGACGCCATTGATAAAGCCGCGGTAAAGCCTGTGGCGCAAGGCTATGACAAACTCCCTAATCCGCTCACAGACCGCGCGCACAATTTCATTCAAAATTTGCGCGAACCCGTCACCGTTGCGAATGATATTTTGCAATGGGAATGGAAGCGCGCCGGAATCGCCACGGGACGCTTTTTCGTCAACACCACTGTTGGTATTGTTGGCTTGTTTGATCCAGCCGCAGAATTAGGTCTCGAACATCACGTCGAAGACTTCGGGCAAACACTCGCCGTGTGGGGCGCGCCTGAAGG
>JANQLI010000236.1 GCA_028280675.1 Alphaproteobacteria bacterium | reverse complement strand
CATCCCGCACGCACTCGAAGAGTTGCCGGGAGAGACAACGGTTCCGTTTTTCATTCTTCTCGGGATTGTCGTTTTTTTCTCTTTAGAAAAGTTTCTCCGCTGGCAACATCATCACGACTTGCCAGGGGACCGCACGCAAGATGATGACATCAAACCGGTTGGCCCGCTGATACTGGTGGGGGACGGCCTGGATAATGTTCTCGACGGCATCATTATTGGCGCCAGTTTTATGGTGAGCACGGAAGTCGGCATTGCCACGACGATTGCGATTGCCCTTCATGAAATACCGCAAGAGATTGGCGACTTCGGCATATTGTTGCACTCCGGCTATAGTAAGGCGCGTGCGGTGCTGTTTAATGTGATTTCCGCATTGTTTGCGTTTCTCGGGTTGGGCATTGTCTTCATGTTGTCGGATGTCGAAGGCATTATTCCCATCATGTCAGCGATGGCTGCGGGCGGGTTTATTTATATTGCAGGGTCCGATTTGGTGCCAGAGCTTCATAAGACTCCCAAGGCCAGTCAATCCATTCAACAGCTTCTCGCAATACTCTTCGGTATCGGACTGATGTTTGCCTTGTTGGCGCTCGAAGAGGATCACCACGAACACGCACAGTATCAACCCAGCACTCTTTTCGTGCGGTGACTGACGGTTTACCGGAGCCATCACTTTAAGAACCCGGTATCATTTGCACGCTTATTCTTGATCTCTGCTTAGGCCATCAGCGAGCATGAGAGCAAGTCATATTGATGTTCGCTTTCTGACAAGAGCAGCTTATTCTCGTCGCAATAGCCTGTCATATTATCTTGACATAAGGGTGCGGGAACTGCTCTTTGCAGCCTCAAGCGTCAACTAAGGCGTTGGTGATATAAGTAAGAATCGGTTAAGCTATATTTAGTATATGCTTCACAGGCATATACAAGCTGTTGACCAAGGACAATCTAATGGCGAAAGAATCAAAAACAGGAGCTGTTGAATCACCTGCAGAAGTTGTTTTTGACTATATTAAAAATCCCAATTTCCGCGTTACACACGTTGATGGCTGTATTGGCTCAGTCACCCCCACTGGCAATATCCACATGTCGGTTTTTGCTGAGAGACCTGCGTTGCCCCGTCAAATACGCTTTGCTGTTAATGAAGATGGTTCTTTAGGCAATGAGGTGCCAAATTCACGTGACACACGTGATGGCATCGTGCGCGAAATGGATTTTGATATGGTTATGTCCCCAGAAACGGCCCAATCCATTGCTAAATGGTTGTTAGAAAAAGTAGAAGAATCAAACATAAAAAAATAAGTTTATTGGATTTTGTTTATGACACAGACCGCAACAGCTAGTACTGGCACGTATGGTTGGAAAAGGCCGACGTCTTCAAAAGCTTTAATTGTAGAGCAACGCAAAACTGTGCCATTCAATTATGGCAAATACAAGTCTGAAGTCACGGAATACAAATCTGAAGTCAGAGCAAAATTTGAAAAATTAAAAGACCAATGGAAGCGGGATGTCCTGGTTTATTCAGATACCTCGAAAATAGTGAAGGATGACTCTTACATATCGATCATCGCGCTGGGACCCTCGGTAATTCCATTGATCTTAGCTGAACTTCGCGACGAGCCTGACCATTGGTCATATGCCCTTGAAAAATTAACAGATGAGAATCCTGTAGATGAAGAAAGCTATGGCAATCTTACAGCAATAAGAGATGCCTGGCTTGAATGGGGTACAAGGAATGACCTGTTATCATCATGACCCTGATTTTTGGGAAAAGTGGGTTACATCTAACTTTCCAAATGTTACGCAAAGTCATTATTCAATAACAAGCTGCCAAGACAAAAGTTACAATTGCATAGGATATGCTTGTGGTCATAATGACGTTTGGATTTGGCCTGAAATATCACCCATCTCGCGGTGGCCTCAACACATCCCAATGGTGAACACAATAGACGCTTTCACTCAATTGTTTGCTATCTATGGTTATGAAGAAGCAGAAAATGGTGATCACGAAGCAGAGATCGAAAAACTTGGGTTGTTTACATTGAATGGCGAGCCAACCCATGCGGCACGTCAAATTGCAGATGGTGTTTGGAAAAGTAAGTTGGGCCAGGGTGTCGATATTGAGCATAGCATAAACGGATTAGACGGCGGTGTTTATGGAGATGTTGCTGTCTTCTTTAAACGCCCTTGTTCGCAAGATTAGTAATTATAGACAAGTGGCTTTTTTAAGTCACTTGCCGCCCAAAAGCGGAAATTGGTTCTGCTCTCACTAAAAAGGCCCGAGGGGGGCTCGGGCCTTTAAACTGTAATATTATATAAAGTGACGGTTTACGCGGCGGCTTCGGGCGGGGTGTTGTCACCATTCTCGGCGGCTTCTGCAGCGGCTGCCGCTGCTTCCGCAGCCGCAGCGGCGGCATGGGCCGTTGCGCCTTTCGCGAGCGTATCTTCCAAACGGGCGATGGCGTCTTCATCTTTGAGCTTTTCCACCGCACCCACTTCACGCGCCATACGATCAAGCGCCGCTTCATAAAGCTGACGTTCGGAATAGGATTGTTCCGGTTGTCCGCCCGCGCGGTGCAGGTCGCGCACCACTTCCGCGATAGCAATCAAATCCCCTGAATTGATCTTGGCTTCATATTCTTGCGCGCGGCGGCTCCACATGGTGCGTTTGATCCGGGCCCGTCCTTTTAACGTCTTGAGCGCGTTCTTCACCGTATCGGTGCTGGAGAGCGCGCGCATGCCCACGGATTTGGCTTTCGCAGTGGGCACACGCAAAGTCATTTTGTCTTTGTCGAAATCGACCACAAACAGTTCGATCTCGATGCCCGCGACTTCTTGCGTTTCGACGTCGATGATCTGTCCAACGCCGTGGGCCGGATACACAATATATTGGTTCACTTTGAAATCTAATTTTGCCGGGGGCGTTGG
>JANQLI010000208.1 GCA_028280675.1 Alphaproteobacteria bacterium | reverse complement strand
AGTGTTGACAGATCTTCAGGGGCAATGGTGAAGGATGGACTGAGATAAATCACATCGTTAAAGGGGCGGAGGAACAAGCCGCGTTCCACAAAGCGGTCTTTGAGGGCATCGAGATCGCGAATCCGGTCCATTTGAATCACACCCAGCGCCCCTTGCACGCGCACATCGACCACGCCTTTGATGTCTCTGGCTTGCAAAAGGCTTTGATTGAGGTGGCTTTCAATGGCGGCGACTTGCTCAAGCCGCGGTTCATTGGCGAAGAGATCGAGAGAGGCGTTTGCGGCGGCGCATGCCAGGGGATTTCCGGAAAAGGTCGGGCCATGCATAAAGGCATGGGCGGGATCGTCAGAGAAAAAAGCTGCGCTGACTTTATCGGAACTGATGGTTGCCGAAAGCGGTAGCGTGCCGCCCGTGAGCGCTTTCGACAGCGCCATAATATCGGGCACAATCCCGGCCTTTTCCGATGCGAACATCGTGCCGAGACGCCCAAAGCCGGTCATGATCTCATCCAAGATCAAGAGTACATCGTGTTGCGCTGTCACCTGACGAATAAAACGTAAGGTCTCTTCATCGTGAAACTTAAACCCGCCCGCGCCTTGCACGAGCGGTTCGATGATCACGCCAGCTAACGTTTCATGATGATCTATAATAAACGTTTCAAAGGCATCGCGCGTTTCATCATCGCGCGGGACTTTCAACATATGTTGGGGACGCAAAGCCCCTTTGAATGTTGTGTGCATGCCGTCATTGGGATCGCAGACCGCCATCGCGCCAAGGGTGTCGCCATGGTAGCCATGTTCGAAACAGACAAAATCCGTATGCGTTGTGTGGCCTTGATTGATCCAATATTGCATCGCCATTTTCATGGCCGCTTCAACGCTGACCGATCCGGACTCCGCAAAAAAGACGCGGTTCAAATCACCTGGCGCGAGCGCCGCAAGGCGCGTTGCCAAACGATAGGCCGGTTCATTGGCGAGCCCTCCTAACATGACATGCGGCATTTTTGCGGCTTGCGCGCTCACGGCTTTCGCAATATGGGGATGATTGTAACCATGGCAGGCGGTCCACCAGCTTGCAATGCCATCGATCAATGTGCGCCCATCCTCCAAGATGATCCGTGTGCCTTCTGTGGCTTTCACCGCCAGGGGCCTATCCGCCGTCTGCATCTGGGCGTAAGGAAGCCAGATGTGATCGAGACCGTCTGTGAGCCAATCGGGGGCGGGTTTACTCATAAAATCCCCTGTGCATGCTGTATCAGTGATTTGCGCATGGCGCTCTATGTAGTATAGCTCGTCGCAAATGTCCAAACGGATGAGTGGTGAAATGGCGAGTCTTGATGCTTTTGCATCAGAAAAATTGAAAGTGCTGGCAAAAGCGGCGCTGAAGCGTACGCTGGTCCCTACGGAACGCAGTGAAGGGGCGCGGGCGTTGCGCGCTTCTGCCACAGACCCGGCCTCATTGATTTCGTTCAGTTGCAATGATTATCTCGGGTTAAGTCACCACCCAAACGTGAGAGAAGCCGCCAAAGCCGCCCTGGACCGTTATGGCGCAGGGGCGGGCGCATCGCGTTTGGTCACGGGCAATTACCCATTGATTGATGAGCTGGAACGGCGCTTAGCCCATCTCAAAGGAACGGAAGCGTGCGTTGTCTTTGGCTCTGGCTATCTGACCAATCTCGGTGTGATCCCCACATTTGCAGGCAAGAACGATCTCGTGCTTGTCGATGACCTGGCCCATGCTTGTTTGAACGCCGGGGCCGCGCTCAGCCGCGCCCATGTTGAGGTGTTTCGTCATAACGATGTCGCGCACGCCCGTGAGATATTAGACGCGCAGCGCGCGCACTTTCGCCACACTCTTATTCTCACCGACGGTGTGTTTAGTATGGACGGTGACCTTGCGCCGCTGCCCGCTCTCTCGGACTTGGCGAATGCATTCGATGCTTGGCTGATGAC
>JANQLI010000207.1 GCA_028280675.1 Alphaproteobacteria bacterium | reverse complement strand
ATTAGCTCGATTTCGTAAAAATTCCCTGTTCTTTCCCTGTTTAACAGGGTAATGCCTCGGAGAATCGTGCTGCAGCGACTGCGGCCACCACCACCCTTTTTCTGTCTGAGACATCATGATGCCGGTGGAAAGCCAGGGGTGATATCCTTGGCGTAAAGCTGTTTCATATATGTGATTGGCGCCATTGGCGCTTCGATCCATGCGGTGAGTTTGATGTCGTCCTGCACCGCGCGGACCACGGCAATCACGTGATTATCGCCGCCCATAAGGTTGCCGATGTCTGGCATCACACTATCGGGCGCCCCTTCTGCTTGCCGAAAGGCAATATCCCATCTGAGACGCATCGCGGCCATGACATCGCCGCCGCGCAAGGGTTTGAGATGTATGTCGCTGAACACCAGTGAAATGGCGTCATGAAAGCCTTCATTGTGTTGCCAATATTTTTGCACCTGTGACCACGTGTTATAAACCGTGTCAATTTCTTCAGCGAGATAAAAGGGCATGTCATCCGTATCCCAGAAGCTTTGGATCGCTGCGGCGTCGTTACGCGCCCATGCGGCGCTATACGCTTTTAAAAAGGTGTCTATTGTCTCCGTTGTTATATCCATCATATCGCCCTTCGTTTGCTAAAATGTCTTTTGGATGCTGATGTGGTGCTTCACATTATATTCCTGACACGTATGACCCCGTTCACTCTCTCAGGCCTTTATGACAACATATGACAAACGATTAGCCAAACACTTATTGTCACCAGCGATAAGGTGGCGTCAGATACGTTATTGATCTACCATAAGGTGTATATCGTAGCTCTTTATGGTGGCCTCATGGGTCAATGGCGTAAGGCAGAGAGGAATGGCAATGGTCGAGATACTCCCCCTCATTGGATCAACCTTTGTAACCCTTTTGGGCGCGGTGTTGCTCTTATGGATCATCAGCATCCTAATTAATGATGTCAGCATCATCGATTTGGCGTTTGCCATATTGATGTTCCTGCCGGCCCTTGTGGCATACCGGCTTGCAGAGACACCGGATGTTCACGCAGATCTCATATTCGCGTTGGTCGTCATATGGGCCGTGCGCTATTCGTGGTATATCTTCGGCCGTAATCTTGGAAAAGGTGAAGATGTTCGCTACACCGCGTTACGCAAGAATGTTGCGGAAGGTCAATCATTCTATTGGTACAGTTTAAAATTTGTCTTCCTCTTTCAAGGTGCCATCATTTGGCTGGCCACGATGCCAGCACAACTCGGTATTTATATCGCGGGGCCTGGACGCATTGGCGTGCTCGGATGGCTCGGTGCGGCCATTTGGCTGATAGGCTTCTTTTTCGAAACGGTTGCAGATCTGCAATTGCGCCGCTTTAAATCCAATCCTGAGAATAAAGGCAAGATTTTGCAGAGCGGGTTATGGGCGTATAGCCGGCATCCGAACTATTTTGGCGAAGTCACGCTGTGGTGGGGTATTTTTCTCATCGCTCTTGAGAACACGGCGCTTTTGCCGACAATTATTGGGCCTGTCATATACACATTTGTCGTGGTGAACATTACTGGCAAGAAAAACACCGATAAAAAAATGCGTGCGGAAAAACCAGAATATGCCGCTTATATCGCGCGCACGAGCGGCCTTATTCCGTGGTTCCCTAAAAAAAGACTCTGACGCGAAAACAATCGTCTGCCCTCTGAAGGTGTGTGCGTCTCTAAAATGAACAGGGCATCGAATGTGATTTTCAAGGATACCGTTACCAGCCTAACATGCGTGAAACAACATCTATCTATAATGGGAGGACCCTATGGGACGCACCTTACAAGCAGCGATGATGAGCGCCATTATGTTTTTGGCCAGCCAAGCGTGGGCGGGCGGACACGATACGCCCCCGCCTTTTGATCCATCTTTGATTGATGCTGAGCTCACAGCGGAGATTGAAGAGATCGTTCTCGGGATGGCGGCGCGTTGGAATTCCCAAGACTATCAAACCGTTTTGGAAATGTGGGACAAAAATGTCGACGTTCCCGTTTACCTAGCGGAAGAGCAAGCGGGCTGGTTTATCGGCTGGGAGGCGTTGAATAAGTATTTTACACCGTCCAGCGCGGGCGGCATCATCGATGTGATGCGGTTTCAAATTTATGACGTCCGCGCCGTGCCGCTTGCCGATGATCTGGCGATCGGTGTGTGGGAGCATCAGTTCGATATGAAGACGATCTTTGGTAAGCCGATCGGCGAGCGTGTTCGCGCATCTGGCATCTTCCGCAAAACGTCAGACGGATGGCGCTTTGTCTATTACGCCGAATCGCCAAAGACGCCATTAATCGCCATCGAGGAAGCCTTTCAAAATCAACTGAGTGATGGTTGGGATGAATTTTACAAAGAGGCTAAAGAAAAGAAAAAGGCCCTCAAGAATAAGAATTGAGATTTAAGTCAACAAGTAGGCGTCAAGTGTTAACGATCACGTCTTAAAGTCGGGGTTATGCATGCGTTGCCTATACCGTGATACTGAACGCCTATTCAATTCTAATTTAGGTTATTTATGATTTCAAAATGGATGCCCAGGGATGAGATTAAATTTTCTGTTCATATGTTGTCTGACCTTGATCGTCGTTGGGTGTTCTTCCGCGCGGAGTGTTTATCCAAGTACGTGGCCTGAAAAGGATCAATGTTATGATACAGATGGTGGCCTTGTGCTTGAAGTCGGTCCAGATGCCAGAAAGCTAGTGACTGCAAATTTACTTGGTGAGTGTTACTCAAGCAAGAGGGCTGCTGAAGTGCTGCAAAAGGCTTTTGATGAAATCAGAGCCGATGCAAAACGGAAAAATTTAATTGTCTTTGTACATGGACGTGGACAGCATCCACAAAAAGCACTTAAGAAACGCCTCATATACCATCTTGAGAAGGATTACGAGGCATCAGTTGTGATGGTGCATTGGCCCTCCTTCAAAGGTCATTTAGGGTATGCACATCAGTCTGCCCATGATCGCGCTGAAAATCTTGGGGCTGTATTATCTGCACTGCCTGACGTTAAGAAAAACAATGAATCTATTATCCTCGCGAATAACACGAAATTGATTTTACTGGTGCACTCGATGGGCAACAAATTGCTTGAGAATCTCGCAAGAAAAAAATCAGACTTGGTTAAAGGACGCTCTTTTGACAATCTGATTATGAGTGCCCCAGATGTGCCAGCGCGTCATCACACGGAGTGGATGGACCGCATTGAACTTGCAAAGAACCAATACCTGCTTGTGAATAAGCATGATGGGGTCCTGATCGGCTCACGTTATCTCAAATTCCGGGGGCCTCGTTTAGGCCGGAGAGGGGCCAAAGATGGTGTGTCCAGTAAGTTCCAGTATGTGAATTTCAATAAAACCGGTGTTGGTCATCTTTATTACATAGATAAGGGTGCAGAGTCGAAGTGGAAAGACCGCGACGATGTTGCAGCGTTCTTTCGCATAATCATGAAAGGGGAGAAGGCCGATGCAAAGGACATTGAGGGGTTAGACACTCAGATTATTTCAGGTCGCGAAGTATGGCGATTTGAAAAGTTTAAAACAACGAAGCCGAAAAGGCCCTAATTGATCTGTTGTGAATGAACTAGTCGCTCTTTTCATTTCCTCTTAAGATTGAGGATTAGAGTTGGATTCTCTCGCCGTTTACTTTTACGTTTTGAACGCGTTCAATACGAGTGCTTTGTAGGTGCTGCCGACGGGCACATGCATTCCATTTTTCAGTACGAGATGGCAGTTGCGCCCATTCTTTTCAATGTGATCAACAGCATCGTTCTTGATCCAATATGAGCGATGCACTTGCAGACCTCCGGATTCGGCTAAGTCGTCTACGGCATTTGATAAACTATAATGAATGAAGTCTTTCCCCAAGTCGGTATAAACATGCAAATAGTGCTTTTCGGCTTTCACCATGAATATAGATGTGCCGATCTCTGGCTTTAAACGCTTTATGATGTCAGGTGTGTCTGGTATCTCGCATGATGTATCCACATTTTGTATTTGCCAAAACACGTTGCCAGGCGAATCAAACCCGAAACGCGGCAGGCCTGCGAAAAAGAAGCTGTAATTTATGCTAACCCACAATAAGATCCCTGCGGGCAGGTTGTCGATCAGCCGCGACATATGCTGGCTAAATGTCGGCTCAAAAAATAAAATGAAGTTGTCGCCGCCGCCAAATATCATTTCGCAGAAGTTTGTATGCAAATAAGCCAAGGGGAAGGCAATTTGCTGGCTGATCAAAAAGCCGACGACGAGGATACTCCAAAGGGGCCAGTTCCAGCGGCCGACAAAACGGGCAACCAACATTGAGAAGAACTCGGAAAAATGCCAGCCGATAACGAAGAAAATAACCCAAAAGTAAAGTGAGCCAAGTTTTGACCATTCAGCAGTACGACCCGATTGCATCCAACCAGTGATCATGCCGAGAACAACCGGCACGCCGATTAAAAAGAACAGATACAGCGTCCAATCTTGATCCGAGAACTTGTTCCACTTGAGTCTCGCAACAGCCATGTCTAGTCCCTTACTGTTGCAATATGGTTCTGAGTGCCTATCCGTTCACGTTCCACTAATCCCGTTCGTGTAAATCGCAGTTGAAACAGGTGCGTTTCGTGCAAAATGTTGGGCTTTAGGGGCAAGAACATTTGTTGTGCTCAAAGTATAGGTTCAATGTGTTGTAAAATATCTGACATTTGCCATGTCGCATAAAATTATTATGCGCCAAGCAAAACGTCTCACTCATCTTAACTGTACAATTCAAGAGGGATACATGACAAGACGCAAATTGGTGTGCTCGCACCTTGTTATTGATAGGCATTATTGCAACAGCGCACGCCATTGAAGTTGTTGGCCGCCACATTGTTCATAAAGTCTCAGCATATTTTCCTCGCTCATAGTTGACTGTTGTTACACCAGATGTGCTCAGTTCAATTGGGATATCCATTATAAAGGTTAGATAATTATGGTTAGATCGTTCCCGCTCCAAACACGAATCTCGCGCCGCAAAATGCTTGGCGGGACAGTATCGTTGATCGGGGTTGCGGCTGCATCAGGGCCCATAAGCCGCAGCGTTTTGGCTGCCGAAAGGGCGGACGTAGTTGTGATTGGAGCTGGCCTTGCGGGGCTGAATGCTGCTCTTCAGTTAGCCGATTTAGGCGCCTCCGTTATTGTGCTGGAAGCATCCGGCCGCATTGGCGGCAGATGTTATACCGCGCAAGATGTTGATGGCATGCCTGAATTTGGCGCGAACCGGGTTGGTCCCCTCTATGCAAGAGTGAGGGACATGATTGCGCGCCTCGATTTACCTTTGGAATCAAATGCCAATTCCATTGCCAATGCGCCATATGCCTATTCCATTAATGGCACACTTATGGGAAAAGATGACTGGGCGTCATCACCTCTCAACAAAACGGAAGATGATGAACGGCTTGTTCCGCCTTCTGCGCTTTTATCGCATTTTTTCAAAAAGTATAGTCCGTTTACGGAAGTTGACGAATGGCTGGAAGACGATGCATTCCAATATGATATTTCCGTTGGCGAATGGCTAACGAATATTGGGGCGTCACCGGACGCCATGCGGTTGATTAATGAAGGTGTCATTACGTCCAATATCTGGCGTGCGTCCTTGCTTTCAATGTTGCAGGAGACAACGAGAGCCAGCTTGCCCTTCATGAAGCCTAAAGTGGAAAAATCCACGGATAAAGATTTTTTCGAGGTCGCGTCACAAGCGGGCGAGCATATTGTGGGCGGAACGCAAAAACTGCCAGAAGCAATGGCAGAAAAGCTTGGTGATCGCGTCTTTCTTAACAAAATCGTCTGTGGCATTGATATGTCTGAGACTGGGGCGCAAGTCACTTGCCTTGATGGTGCAACTTACAACTCTGATTTTGTCATTTCCGCAGTGCCATTTAGCGTCATGAGGCGCATGAAAATTACGCCACAGCTTGAGGGCGTGCAGGCGCAAGCTGTCAATGTGATGCCTTACGGCAATACAACCCTGGTCTACATGAATATAAAGGGCGCGCCATTTTGGGAAGCGGATGGATACGATGCGTCTCTTTGGACAGATGGTCCTGTCAACCTCTTCCGGCAACCGCTCGACTACGATGGAACGCGGGATCGCCTCGTTGCTGTGTCAACCGGTTATAAGGCGGATCGCTTAGATCAGTTGCCTCCAGCCGATCGCGGCGCGTTTGTTATAAGCGAAATTGAACGATTGCGACCTTCCACAAAAGGAAAACTGGAATATGTCACTGCGCATTCATGGCGCCATAAAACGTTTATTGAAGGATGCCGTCACGATTTTCCGCCAGGTCAGACGCTTGCGTTTGCGCAAAATATGGCTAAGCCGCATCACCGGCTGTACTTCGCTGGCGAGCACACGCGCAAACTAGAGATTGGAATGGAATCGGCGATGGAAAGTGGCGAGCGTGCAGCGCTTGAGATTCTTGAGGTGATCTAAGGTTTTTAGGTCTTGCGTCTGTCAGTCCAGACAGTTGAGAGGGGAAATCTGTGAATGCCCGGCTATGAGTTTACGAATTTTGCGCATATCGTCGCCTTCAGTTATATCTTGGCAGCCGATCTTCCTGTGTATTTAGCATTGCGCATCGCAATGAGGCCGAATCAAGTGAGTGCAGCAGGCATTTTTGCTGCCTATGTGGCCAAATGGACCGGCGCCATCGCTGGTCTTGCATTGATTGCTCTGCTGCCACTTGGCGTTGTGTTGGGTGTGACGCTCGGGGTTTATGACTTGGCGGACCCAAGCTGGCTTACAGCGACATGGGGTGTTGCGTGTGTGTGGCTTATCTTATTCGCCGCTGCAGAATTTCTTACCGGGACATGGGGCCGGCGGCTATTTGTCAGCGAAACGGCATTCCGGTTTCTAATGGGCCTTGGCAATATCTACGATGGTTTTATAGGTCTTCTCGGCAATAGCGGCCAAACAAATGCGCCCTGGCTCGCAACCAAAATTTTGATATATGGTGTTGTCCTTTTGCTCAGTAGCCTGAGTCGCTGGCGTATGCGGTCAGTGCGGTATGCTGTGATGGAGTCCAATTACAATCTGTCGTCGATCACCCCCGATACGGAAGGTGCTTTTTCCGCGAGAAGTATTGATCATACAATTCTGATAACGACATTTCTCGTCCTTACGGCCGCTTGGCTAGGAATGAGTAAACCGTATTTTTGATGAGTCTATGTCCATGTGTTGCAACGCCTATCGCTAATGGCTTTAAATATCAGGGTATTTTGCAAAAAACTCCCAATTCACTGTTGCAGCGGCATCCTATGACGAAAAAATGTGCGGCATTTTCATTTCCTATCAGTGCCCCCTTCATATTATCGAGGTCATTTCGTGCAAACGGATGACCCCACCGGTGCATTTCGTGCAAAAAGCGGCTCTTTACGTGTAAATCCATTTGTTGCGTTTGCTGAGATGATCCAGAATCCCCCCCATTCTTTAACGCATTGCGTTTGTCAAGTTTTCTCATTGAGTTAACTAAACTTTTATGCACGAAAAACTTTGGGAGGGGACAACATGAAAAGTTTTCGATATATTGGTTTACTCGGTTTGGGCGTTATTGCTTGTGCGATAGCAGTTCCGCCTGCACTTGCGGTGGATAATCTCATTGTGACGGCCCGGAAACGTACGGAAGACGCACAGAGTGTGCCGATGGCCATCACGGCCTTTTCTGGCGAATCCTTAGAACGTGCTGGGATAGAAGACCTGCGGGAAATTACGAATCTTGTCGCAGGTTTGCAATTTGATGGATTGCCAGGGAAGTTTTTAACGACACCCACAATACGCGGTTTGTCTCAGGTTTCGCGCATTGATGATGAAAACAATGTTTCGATTTTTATTGACGGCGTTTACGTCTCTGGGCGTGATTCTCTCGATTTCAGTCTGCTTGATTTAGAGCGTGTCGAAATCGTCAAAGGTCCGCAAAGCGCTCTTTATGGGCGCAACAGTTATGCGGGTGCGATTAACTTTATCACCAAAAAGCCTGGTGATGAATTTGAAGCACGTCTCTCCGCGACAGTCGGTAACTTTGATAAAAAACGTGCGCAGATATCAATGAGCGGGCCAATCATTCCTGAAACCCTGAGCGCGCGGCTTTCCGCTGCGTATGATGATTTTGGTGGAGGGTATGAGAATTCCATCAATGGATCAGACGTCGGCGGTTATGAATCTATGTTTGTGAGCGGGGCTTTGCGATTTACGCCCGCTGACATGTTAGACATCGTGCTCTCGACCTATTACGCAGATGATGAGATTGATAATCCAGCTCAAAGCGTTATTCCTGGGAACTGCGATCCGGCAACAAGTCCATTCCATCCTGTGGCGTTTTCTCCTTTTCGGAGATTTTGCGGTGAGGTGCCGTCCATCGATAAGGATGATCCAGCATTCTTTACATATGATCCGCGCGTATTTGGACCC
>JANQLI010000198.1 GCA_028280675.1 Alphaproteobacteria bacterium | reverse complement strand
CGATGAGCCGGGCCGCCACGGATTCGTACTGCTCGGCTGTGTACTTGCCACGCGCGATCCCCGACTGATTGGTCACGATCACCAGCAGGAAGCCGGCACAGACAGCCGCCCTGATTTTTCAAGCGCCGCCGTCCCCAACGCCAACGCCGCAAAGGTCACCGCCAGGCGATTGGTGTCGTCTGCATCATGGCCTTGCACCGCCAAGGGCCCCGCCATCAGCGTCAGCATTTGAATGATCCGCCCGGTTAGCGCCCGGCCCATCTCGCTGTCGGCCGGGTTGGCGGCGGTGTCAAACAGCGGCGCGGTTTGCGCCAGCACGTTGCCGTCTTGCAGCTTGGTCACCAGATCGCTGAGCAGCGCCGCCAATCGCACATCGTCATTTTCGCCCGCCCGTTTGTCGTCGCGCCCTTTGAGATAGCGCGTCAGGTCATGCAGGTCCGATGACAAAAGCTCAAGCGCGAGATCGTCTTTGTTGGCATAGTAAGAATAGACCGCCCCCGGCGTATAGCCTGCCGCTTTGGCGACATTGCGAATGGTCAACGCCGCGGCGCCTTGGCGCGCGATCACCTCGCGCGCGGCCGATAAGATCGCCCGGCGTTTGAAGGCGTGCACTTCGGCGATGCGCGCTTGTTTTTCAGATGCGGCGTCGGTGACGCGGGCGGGCTCGGCCATGCATGCAGTCTTTCATCAAGTGTTTCCAAGGAAACGCGTCAAATGAAGATTCGATGAGACGAATCACGGTGATGATTCTGCCAGCATTCATAAAAATAAACAATGTTCAAAGTCGTGCTTTTATCGGCTGCGCTAAGACGTCTTACGCCATCTATTGAGAGCCCAAAGCAGCACCACCGCGCCCAGCACCGATGTCAGAAAACGGCCATAAAAGCTGGTATAGCTGAGGTCCACAGCAAGGGCGAGGAAGCCGATCAGGACACTGCCGATCACGCCGCCCGCCATACCGAGGAGCACATTGCCGAGCAAGCCAAAGCGGCCCTTTTGATCGAGCAAAATGGTTGCGACAAAGCCCGCGAAGGCGCCAATGGCGAGTGAGAGAAAGAGATCAAACACGGATGAGGGTCCCCGAAAAATTTTTGCGAGTGTGGGGTCTGTCACGCCGCTTGGCAATGGCGCTGTTATTGGCTCACCACTCCATAACCGCACAGAAGGTGGCGGCGCCATAAACCGGATTTTCGCAAATGCTGGCGAGGTCCTCTTGGTAATACGAAGCGCGGCTGCATTGATGGGTGTATTCCGGCACATAGGCGTTGAAGCGGTCGGTGAGATCGCGATTGAGGTAATCGAGATCGGCTTTCTCCAGCGCATCCATCGTGGTGTCGCGGGCGCCGCGCAGCACGTGGATATTTTGCAGCAATTGATCCATGGTCATGGACAAGGTGACACAGCTCATTAACCCTTCCAGATCGAGATCCGGTCCGGTGTTCTCCGCCGTCGCAAACGGCCGCTGGGTGACCGAGACCGTGGCGATGAGCAGCACGATGAGGATGCAAAAACGTGTCATGTTTACCCGTAAACTGTTTCGGTGGCCCTTTGGGCTCTCGTGTGAGAGCAGCAAAAAGCGGGCCGCAGAAAAATGCGAGAAATGCGAGGCTTATGAGCATTGTGAAAAGCATGCTGTATCTTAGTGGGACATTTGGGACCTGCGCATAAGAAAAAGGCGCAGCGGGGATTGCGATGAATATGTTGTATTCTATTTTGCCGGCCTTCGATCTTTCGAGACGCTCACGTTGTTCGCTCCTCAAGATGAAGGCCTTAAGTTAAGCCATTTCCTTCATCCTGGGGAGGAACGTAGTTCCGTCTCGAAGGATCAGGAAATGGCTTTATAGTGTGTGGCTAAAACAAAGGCCAAGTGGGGATTACCGCGGTTCGCTGTGGCCTGGTGTTGGCAAAGCGGGCATCGCATCGGCGCTTTGCGCAAGGCGGACGAGCTGCATGAACTCGGCGCGGTAACCGTAAGGGTCGTCGCCTTTGCCGCCTTGCGCCAGCGTGAGGATGCTCTCATAGCTCATATTCCCAAGATACGTCCCGCCTTTGAGCTTTTGCCCGAAGGCGGCCACGGCTGTGGCAAAGCGCACATCCGGCGGCGTGCCGTCAACAATGCCAAGGAACGAATTGGCTTTGATGGGGGTTTCAATCAGGCGGCTTTTATCTTCATCGGGACGTTTATACCGTACACGGACAAAAGCGGTCTCACCTTCTTTGCCTTCGTCAATGGCTTGGGGCTGGGTGCCATAACGCAAGGGTTCAGTGAGCGCCGCTTCGCTGCCCACGGGCACGATCTCGTAAAGCGCGGTGACGGAATGGCCGGAGCCAATATCGCCTGCATCCACCTTGTCGTTGTTAAAGTCTTCGCGGTTGAGCATGCGGGTTTCATAGCCGATCAAGCGGTATTCGCTGACTTGCGCAGGATTAAACTCGACCTGGATTTTCACGTCTTTGGCGATGGTGAAGAGCGTGCCGCCCATTTCATCGACCAGCACTTTGCGTGCTTCTTTCACGCTGTCGATATAGGCCGCATTACCGTTGCCTGCTTGTGCAAGCTTTTGCATCAGAAGGTCGTTGTAATTACCGCGGCCAAAACCCAGCACGGTGAGGTCAATGCCGGTGTCGCGTTTTTGCGCAACGAAATCTTCAAGGCGTTCGGGATCGTTGATGCCGACGTTAAAATCGCCATCGGTTGCCAGGATCACCCGGTTCACCGCGCCCTCTTTAAAGTTTTGTGCAGCCAAATTATAGGCCTGACGAATGCCTTCGCCGCCTGCGGTCGATCCGCCTGCGTTCAAGCGCTCCAGCGCGTTCAAGATTGTTGTGGTTTCGGTGCCTTTGGTGGGCTCAAGCACGGTGCCTGCTGCGCCCGCGTAAACGACGATTGAGATCGTGTCATTCTCTCCCATCTCTTGCACCAGCATTTTCATGGCTTTTTTGAGAAGCGGCAGTTTATCTTGGGCGTTCATCGAGCCCGACACATCCAAGAGCAAGACCAGGTTCGCGTCGGGGCGGGTGTCTGGCGTTACGTCATAGCCTTTGATGCCGATATGCAAAAGCTGCGTGCCTGCATTCCACGGCGTTTCATACAAATACGCGTTGGTTTTAAACGGTGCGTCCTTGCTTTCGGGTAGATCATAATCATACGAGAAATAATTGATCAGCTCTTCCACGCGCACCGCATCATTGGGCGGCAGAATGCCATCATTCAAGTAACGGCGCGTCACGGCGTAAGAGGCGGTGTCCACATCAATGCTGAAGGTGGAGACCGGTTCGTCTTGCACGATCTTCACCGGATTGATTTTGAAATCTTCAAACCGCTCGCGGTCAATTATGCCAGGGAGAGGTTGCGGAAGCGCTTGGGGCATTGCGACCATTTCGTCAACACCGCCACTAAATCCCATCAAGTTTTGGGCCGCAGGTTGCGGGGGCATTGCGGTTCTTATTTTTGCTGAGTTTCGAAGAGCTAACCCTTCGGCGATCATAATGTCTTCTTCGCTTGCGATTTGAACATCGTCAAC
>JANQLI010000127.1 GCA_028280675.1 Alphaproteobacteria bacterium | reverse complement strand
TTTTTCCTTGCATATCTGTCTGCGTCATGCGGCGTTACCACACATAGGGGATCAAGGCTTTGCGTTGCCGCGGGTATTCAGGAAATGTGCGTTGATACCATGCATGATGCGCGCCCGCCCGCGGGGCAAGATTGCAGAAGGTATAAAATGCGAAGAGCGCCCCAGGGAGCGACCATGTTGCGATAGCCCAGCCAATCCATTCAATGATTTCTGCGAAGTAATTCGGGGAGGCGACGTATCGGTGTAACCCCTTCTCAGGAATGTGATAACCAGGGCCATTTTCTTCTCGCAGGCGGCGGAGTATCTGATCAGAGCGCATATTCACAAAAGCTCCTGTGAGAAAAATCAGCACACCAATAATAAACCGAGGGTCGGTAAACCAACTGTTATCATACATGTGGTTATTGACAAGGAAGTGCCAGCCATTCGTGTACCCATTGAGAATATTATAGAAGACAGCCATCAACATGATGACGATGGGCATCTGTTTGGTGCTGTCTCGCATCCGCCAAGGATCGCATAAAGCGCGATTGCCATAATGCCCGCACCACATCAGAAGAAAGACCAGCATCAGCGGTGTGATCTCGACACCTGCAAGGAGAACGCATACAGGCATCACCAGCAGCGCAACCCCTTCCATCATGAACCATCCAAGAGAGGCTGAAATACTGGGCCCCCACCCGGCGCGCATGTGACGTCCGTACGGCGCATCAATAAAAAACAAAGCGATGAAGGTGCACACACCAATCGCGGCATAAATCCAAAGGCTTGTTGGGTAAAAGGCTGTGAGCGTCTCGATCAAATAGCTTCCCCCTGGAACATCGATTCGCAGCATGCGGGGTGTGACATTTCAGGTCAAGGTTGAACACATGTTCGCGATCTCACCTTGATCCATCCCTCACCTGTGGCTAAACTTAAGAGCACGGAACGGGTGGGACTGTTCGGATGAAGGAGTAAATATCATGCTGAGATTTGGCCGAACACAACGAAAATTTCGTTTGTCCTGGGCGACTGTCATTGCGCTTTTTGGCATAGGCGCAGTGGTTGCGACCTGTGCAACACCGACACCTTATCAACCAGCAGCTCAAAATGGCGGTTATGCTGAAAAAATGTTAGAGCCAAACCGCTATCGCATCAGTTTCTTTGGCAATTCACTAACGTCACGCGAGCAAGTCGAAGATTATCTTCTCTATCGCGCGGCTGAGTTAACTGTCGAGCAAGGTGGTGATTACTTTGTCGTGGTGGAACGTGATACCGATACAGACGTCAGGTACCGTACAACCTATGAGGACCCATGGCCATATTATGGCGGGTATTATGGGTATCGGTATCGTTACCCTTACTACGTTGGGGCGTTCCGCGATTCCTATACGCAGCAAATTACCCGCTATACAGCAACAGCGGATGTGGTGGTCTATAAAGGTCAGAAAACGGATAATCCACAGGCCTATGATGCCCGTGCGATCATGCAGAATTTAGGGCCTGGCGTTATTCGTCCGCAGGCGGCGGCGACCAGCTAACCGTCGTCACTCTCGCTATTTTTAAGGTGTTAAGAGCGTTGGATCATGACCTGGCTTAACAGAACACGTGCGCCAGGCTGTTTGAGCACATCGTTGGTGACGGTTTGTAAAACATGGGTGATTTGCTCGACATTGGGCAAATGACTGACTTTTAAGTGATTGGTGGCGTAAAAACGCAAAGCAAGCATATAGGCGTCTTGTAAGCGCGGGTAGAGCATCAGGGCCCGTTCGTGAAGCGTTTCGTTTGGAACATCCAAGTTTATTTCCACTTGCAGGATGCCGCGAATACGCGATTCTTGGATGATCGATATATTGAGGGGCGTGATCTTAATATATTGATCAGAGGTTTCAGGGGCTTCTGCTTCAGCGGCCATGGCTGAAGGTGTCCCTAACACAAGCAGTGCTGTCAGTCCGAGAAGGACAGCCAGGCGCACGAAACTCTCTAAAACATGTGAATGAAAAAAAGACATCGACTTCCCATTTTTACTTTCCCTGATTGAAGCAAAACGGGGTAAAGGAAGAGTTGCGAAATGGATAGAAATGTGGCTGATTAAAAGTTAAGTGAGAACATTATAACATATTGATTTTTTTGATGGAAAATTTCGCTTCTCTCTATCTTTTTGATAGCATTTTCTTATGATGACTGTTGCTCACATCGCCCTTGCAGGGCTCCAGCGTGCAGAAGCGTGCTTTGCGGCAAGCGCACAAAATATTGTGCAGACTACACCGATCAGTTTTGACAGCCTTCAAAACGTCCGACGAATGGCAAAAGGCAACCATTGAGATTCTCATTTAGAATCTATTCAAACAAGCCTTTAATTTTTTCCTCGACATCGCCAAGGTATTTATCAACTGCGCCCTGTGTTACCGTTTGCATGGTCTTATCCGTCATCGCCGCGATAATGACCTCCCCAATCTCTGCACCGGTTAACCCGCCTTCGCGTTTCCCCACATTACTGAGTTGTATAGCCGGGATGTCGGATGAGCCGATTTTATCGTTACCTGTCTTCAGTCTGACTTTGCCCTTTGTAATCGCCAGTTTATTGATAATAAACTTTGGCTCAGCGGTCTTTGATGCACCAGAGGAGGTCGTCCCTGCACTCTGGCCACTCCCTAAAGACTTTTCGACATTCTCTTGCAGTGTTTCAAGGTTGCTTCCCTTTGCGCCAAGTTCATAGTTGATCTCCGGTTTTTCAATGCGTAATTGATCGATCACCATCACCTCAAGGCTGGTGCTTGGGTCAAAGGTGGCGTGGATACTCTCAAGGGAAAAGGCCTTGCTCTGGCTGTATCCTTTTGGATTGTCGATGGTTAAAGAATCAATGAAGGCTGAGCCTTCGGTCAAACCAATCGTCACGGACTCGACTCTCACGCGTGTCCCTGTGATCGACGATCCGTTTTCTTCAATGGCGGTTTTAACGATGCTGTCAAGATTAGCAACGCCCCATAAGAGAGCGCCGACACCGACGAGGATAACAATGATCATCCCAATGAGAAATGTACGCATTTTTGCACCCATTTGCTTCTCCTTATACTGGCCCGCGAATGTGACCCAAGACATACGCGCCACAAAGAATAATAACAAGAAGCGCGGCAAAGGCGATGGGCAATAATGGCATATGGGTCAAGGTGCTTTTTTCAGGGGGAATACCCATGTGGTGCCGTGCCCAGAGGAAAACGCTAAGCGCGGCAATGGCTATGATCAGCGGCAGAAGCCAAAACGGCATTACGGATTCTCGGGGGAGACGCGATTGGAACGGATGGGGGCGGCAGCAGGGTCGCCAAATTCCAGATTCCCAGAGCCGTCATATCCAACTTCCCACTGTGTGAAGGCGTCGCGCGTGATTCCAAGAATCATATCCACACTCACGGTCTTCCCTCTTGTCCTTGAGGGGATATGGCATTTCGTGTGTGAGACTTCACCAAAGAAAGCCGCGTTTGCGACTCGCCATTCAATTTCACAACCTTCAGGAAATGTGTACATGGTCTGTGGGTCAAGGTCGTTTAATTTCGTGGGCACGTCATAAGCGCCTGCATAGGGCGCTCCAGCCTCTCCCCAGAAATCATAAGCCTTGATAGAGTTAAGTGTGCGATCGGAAGCGGTGTTAAACACATAAAGGCGTTGCCGTAGAACCCGGCCCTCACGGGTGCGGTCACGCACCTCCATATAGGTCACGGCGTCTCCAAAGCGTGGCAGGTCAACTGGGCGCACCAGCACATATGGCTGGATAGGCCCCTGAATGCCTGAGTCCGGTGCGTACTCCCCCTGCCAGAGACTCATCAATGCCTGAAGCTCTGAATCTAGTTGTGTAGCCGCGTGAGGGTTAACGCCGCACGCCGTCAAAGTAAGAAGTGGACCTGCGCAAAGCCAGTATATGAAGATCCGCAAAATACTCCCCCTTTTCCCCTTGAAACTGTAAGTCTCAGCCTTTAAGCAATGGCCAGAGGGGCCTTTATAACTGTTATGACTGACATTGTGAAATCCGATCCTTCCTCGTCTGCTGTAAAAGAGCGGTCACTTGTACAGGGACTTATCTTCTGGGTGAAATTCGGGATTTCCGATTTTCGCATGCAATACCGTAAGACATTTGTTGGGCCTTTCTGGCCACTGTTGCTTGCACTCGTATGGGCGGCAGGATTGGGTCTTGTTTTTCGGGCGATGTCCTCTGATGAGCCACATTATTTTGCATATGTGGTTGTTGGGATCAGCACCTTTGGGTTTATTTCATCATGCATCAATAGCGGGAAAGTATTTTATGCCAATGCGAATTTTCTGCTCAGTATAAATAACCCGCTCTATACGCATGTTATCAGAATGTGGGCTAAACATGTGTGTTTTTATCTCATGCAATTAGCGGCTTATTTTGTGGCGTACTATTTCTCAGCTATTGAGCTGGAATGGACCGTTTTGCTGGTGATCCCTGCTCTCATTATTCTCAGCTTCACCTCCGTGTGGGTTGTGTTTCTCATAGGGATTATTGTAACGCGCTTTCGCGATATCGAAAATCTTATGCAAGCGCTTATGCGCTTTTTATTTTTCACCTCGCCGGTTTTTTGGTCACCAGGAAGAGGAACAACGCGTGAAGTGTTATCCACCTATAATCCGGTTTCTTACTTCCTCGCCATTATTCGCGAACCTTTACTTGGGAGAGAACCAACTCTTTTTGATTGGGGTGTAACGCTATCTATTTGCATTGTCGGAGCGATCATCACGTTTGTGCTTTATCACAAAGTTAAGAATAAGTTGGTCTTCTGGTTATGACACACCAAGATCCTGCGATACGTGCCACAGACCTCACGCTCATCTTGCCTGTGATTGGGATGGGCCGCCGCAAACGCGTTGGGGTGCATCAAGCTCAGGTTGGAGGGACGCTGATGCGGGATTCGCGAGGGCGCGTGTCCGTGAAAGCTCTCGCCGGGGTAAATTTTCAGATCGAAAGAGGTGATTCTGTTGGCTTAATTGGCCGCAATGGTGCAGGAAAAAGTTCTCTTCTGCGTGTCATGGCGGGGATATATCCTCCGACACATGGCGCGTGTGAGGTCCGTGGAAAAGTATCGACATTGTTTACAGCTAATCTTGGATTAAACAACACAGCGAGCGGCCGCGAAAACATTCGTCTTATCGGTGGTGTTGTTGGTTTGACGGAAGACCAGATTGACGCCCGCATGGACGAAATTATCGAGTTTTGCCAATTGGGCGATTATATTGACCTGCCATTGCATACCTATTCCAATGGGATGCGCACCAGGGTGGGCTTTGCGGTCGCAACCTCCGTTGATGCAGATGTGCTCTTAATTGATGAGGTTTTCGGTACCGGCGATCGCGCTTTCCGTGACCATGCGGCGAAGCGTGTGGAAAAGCTCATTGAAGAGTCGAGCACCATTGTGATGGCGGTGCATTCAGAAAATATGCTGCGCCAATTTTGCAATAAAGTCATGTGGGTCGAGCACGGACATATTCGTGCGTTTGGGCCAACAGAAGAGGTTTTGCAAGAATATCAAAAGGCATAAAGATAAAAAATGCCTAACGATCATCTTGGCGCGGCAAAGCGCGTGGCTTGAACAAAGATGCGAAGATGGTTACATCTTATGTTCAAACTGATTCGGCGGATGCGACATGATCAACCCGGTTTTTTTCATACTTTTGACGCTTCTGGAGCTCTATTCCTGGGTAATTATCGCTCAGGTTATACTGAGCTGGTTGATTGCGTTTCAGGTGATGAACACGAACAATCAATTCGTCTATTCGGTTGTACAGGTGCTCTACCGGCTGACGGAACCGCTTTATCGCCGTCTTCGGCCTTTTATCCCGGATATGGGAGGGCTTGATCTCACCCCTTTAGTGGCCCTGCTGGTTATCTTTTTCTTGCGCTATATCATTCAATATATCGGTTATCAGCTTGCTATGCTGTGATGGCTGCATCGCTTCTTCAACATCATGCGCAAGAAAGCTGGTTATCAAAGATCAAGCTTTCTCTCTTGTCGGACGCCGCAGATCGCCCTAAGACAGTCTTGGTTTTGTGGCCCCACAGACGACCATGTGTGGTTTGATTTTAAGCGACGGTGAGGGGATGTAGATGACAGCCATAAAGATTGATGGAAAAGCCTTTTCACAAGGGCTGCGCGCGCGCGTTGCATCGGCCGTTGAGGTGCTGAAAGGGCAACACGGATTAACCCCAGGTCTTGCGGTTGTCCTGGTGGGCGAAGATCCGGCCAGCGAGGTTTATGTCCGCAATAAGGGGATTGCGACACGTGAATGCGGTATGGAGTCGTTTGGGTACAAAATGCCAGCGGACACGTCAGAGGAAGTTTTGCTCGCGAAAGTGCGTGAGTTGAATGCAGACCCGGCTGTGCACGGTATTTTGGTGCAGTTCCCGGTCCCTGATCAAATCAGCCAGCAAAATGTCATTGAGACAATTGAACCCGCAAAGGATGTCGATGGTCTTCACCCCATTAATGCAGGGTATCTCTCAAGCGGTCTGGATGCCATGGTGCCTTGCACGCCTTTGGGCTGTCTTATGCTGGTCAAAGACCAACTTGGCGATCTGTCTGGCAAGCGCGCCATTATTGTCGGCCGCTCGAATCTCGTCGGGAAACCAATGGGGCAGCTTTTGTTGGCTGAGAATGCAACCGTGACCATTGCGCATTCACGCACGCAAGATCTCGCCGCGGAGTGTCGCTGCGCTGATATTTTGGTTGCCGCTGTAGGACGGCCGCATTTCGTGCAAGGTGATTGGGTCAAGCCCGGCGCTTGCGTTATTGATGTTGGGATCAATCGTATCCCGGCGCCGGAGCGCGGCGAAGGGAAGACCCGTCTTGTGGGGGATGTGGATTATGATGCCGCGTTTGATGTGGCGGGGTCTATAACTCCGGTTCCGGGGGGCGTTGGTCCTATGACTATCGCTTGTCTGATGCGCAATACTTTGGTGGCGGCCTGCCGTCAAACTGGCCTTGTAGTTCCTAAAATATAGGTCTGCCATTCTGGAAATGCCAATACTCAACAAATGCTTAAGAGGTGCTACCTGGTAGTGCTTTGTGGTGAGTGTTACATAAATTAAACAGTGTTTAAATTATTGGACATACTTCCATCCTCTTATGCTGAAAGGATGTTAGCGCGATGCACACATAAGTCGTATGCTGGAGACCTTGTTCCTTATCAACATAGGTCCCTTGCGCAATGAAGCATCTCTTCATACACGTGATTTGCGTCTCTCTGATTATGCTCTCCATCTCCGCCCCAGTGGGACATGCGGCTGATACGGCACAAGAGGTGGCGGAAGAGGTCAAGCTCTATGGAGATGCTTTTCCCGGCGTTCATATTGATGCGTCCATCACTGAATGGTATGCGGGCCCCTTTTATCCAGGCCTTTATGCCTGTGCTGTCAATCTTAGTGGGGATTGTGTCTACGTTTACGCCAGCTTCACCACGCTCGTTGATTTGTCCCAAGGGCTGTATGTACTCAGCTTTTTTACCGACTACTATTCTGATGATCGCGATGATTACCGTCATTTTTCGAGAGTGGAAATAAGTGGGAAACGATTCTTTGACGTGAACCGTATGGATAAAGAACTTCAGTCCTGTGAGGAGATAAAAGATTGTGATGATTACGGCAATGGAAGACAGCGGTGTAGGATAGAACGCGAATGTCATATGGCAGAGTCATTTAATATAATGATCCCTGCTGAGATGTTTGAAGAACATCGTGACACCGGGCTGTCAATGAGACTCCATGCGGATTATGGCAGTGATGATATTATTTTTGAACTGCCAGCCTTCTATATTCAAGGCATGATGATGGGGGTAAGCCGCTTGCGTTCCGAGAACAGCAAAGTGCGCCCGTAGTATAAATCCGTAGCGATAAAAAAGGCCGCTCCATGACAGCCTTTCTTGTTTGTTCTGTTGATAAGAGGTGATCAGTCTGAAACAGAAACAGGCCCCTGATCTGCTGCCATTAAGCCAAATTGGATTTCCCATTTATTAGGCTCGAATGAAAAGTAATTGGTGATCTCGAATGTTTTGCGGTTCGCATCTGGGTTGGTGAGACTTGCAATACTCACTTTGGCGACATCGACACGGGAGACGATGCCGTTGGGCATAATATCATCTCCTTGATCCATCAGGATGCTCGCGAATTTACTTGAGACATCAAGCTCATCTTGCAAACCGTAGGGACGGACCACTGTGTAATTGAGGCCACTCGTTCGGAGGTGGTTTTCTCCTTTGAGTTTCCATTGCAGAACATTGTTGAGCATCTTGTTCAAGTAATGATCTTTATGTGTCACCCCTGCTGAAGAGACAAGTGTCATATGCTTAATGGTTTCTGCTGCCACCGCGGCATCGACGATATTGACAACGCCTTGGTAATCAATCTGTTCGGGCATCTGTCCATTGCCGATTGTTGAGATGACGTATGTTGCTCCGTCAAGGGCGGCGCTGATGGTTTCCGGCTGTGTAACATCCACAGTGACCCAATTAAAATCGGCGCTAATCTCTGCACTGGCTTTGGCAATATCCCGTGTTGTGGCGCGCACATTAACACCGGCATCCACTAATTGCTGCACGGTGCGTTGCCCTGTGCGTCCAGACCCACCAATGACAACAATGACATCTTCATCGGTCAAGCCTGGCGTTTCGGCAACTTGTGTTGGGGGAATGGGAGATTCGTGCCCGCCAGCAAAAACATTTTGTGATAAAAATAAAGCGCTACTTGCGAAAAAAGCACATGCAATAAGTAAAGTACGTCTCATCATGAAAGTTCTCCTTTACGCTTTGAGACAGCGTATCCTTCTCCAACTGAATGGTAGGAAAGGCTGAGGCAAAACGCTAGTCCTGAATTGATGGTGTTTTAGCAGATGGTCAGATCGCTATTGCTGGTTGCGTCTTGCGCTGGCGCGTTCTTTGACACTGGCGGATTTTAATTGCCCACAGGCGGCCATGATGTCACGTCCGCGTGGCGTGCGGATAGGGCTTGCATAACCGGCGCGTAAAAGGACATCGGCAAAGGCTTCGATATGGTCCCACTCTGAACACGCATAAGGGGCGCCGTCCCATGGATTAAAGGGAATGAGGTTCACCTTGGCGGGAATACCTTTGATGAGCTGCACGAGCTCCTTCGCGTCCTGTAAACTGTCGTTCACGTCTTTCAGCATGACATATTCAAACGTGATGCGTTTTGCATTTGTGGCTGTCGGGTAATTGCGGCACGCAGCAATCAAGTCCTGAATTGGGTATTTTTTGTTGATTGGCACAAGCTCATTGCGAATGTCATCGCGCACTGCATGCAGGGAGACAGCAAGCATGGCGCCGATTTCATCACCGCATTTTTCCATATGCGGCACGATGCCTGATGTTGAGACGGTGATGCGGCGTTTTGACAAAGAAATGCCCTCACCATCACTGATGATCTCTATGGCGTCTTTCACATTGTCAAAATTGTAAAGGGGTTCCCCCATGCCCATGAATACGATATTGGTAATCGCGCGGTGATGATCTTGTGCGCTGCCTTTGGGCCAATCTGCCAATTCATCGCGGGCAATCATCACTTGCGCGACGATTTCACGGGCTGTGAGATTGCGCACAAGTTTTTGTGTGCCCGTATGACAAAAACTGCAATTGAGTGTGCATCCAACTTGGCTTGAGATGCATAAAGTGCCGCGATCGCCATCGGGTATAAAGACCGTTTCAATCTGAACGCCAGGCCCGCAATCCAGAAGCCATTTGCATGTGCCATCTTGTGACGTTTGCGCGGTGGCGATGTGTGGCTTGTCGATGGAAAAAGCGTCGGCAAGCTGCGCCCGCAGGTCTTTCGAAATGTTAGTCATGGCTTGGAAATCGGTGACGCCACGGAAGTAGATCCAATGCCAAAGCTGGTTGAGCCGCATACGGACGGCTTTGTCTGGGATGCCGAAATCCCGTAAGACATCTGCAAGCGCTTCGCGTGTCAGACCCAGCAGTGAAGGTTTCTCTGTACTTTCATGCCCTGCAGGTGTTTGA
>JANQLI010000087.1 GCA_028280675.1 Alphaproteobacteria bacterium | reverse complement strand
AGAATAGCCGCGGCAATAAAAGTGGTGATGTTGGCGTCGATAATGGCGCTTAAGGCGCGTGAATACCCTGCTTCGACGGCATTTAAGGGACTCTTGCCCGATTTGATTTCTTCACGGATGCGCTCAAAGATCAGCACATTGGCGTCCACCGCCATACCGATGGTCAGCACGATCCCGGCAATCCCTGGCAAGGTGAGCGCCGCCCCAAAAAGCGACAGCGCTGCCGCCACCAAGACCAAATTCATGATCAGGGCGATATTGGCAAAAACGCCAAAGAGACCATAGGAGATAATGATAAAGACAATGACCGCAGAAAACCCAATCAGCGCTGCATACTGCCCTGCCGCAATCGAGTCGGCGCCAAGCTCTGGACCCACAGTGCGTTGCTGCACCGGGTAAAGCGTGGCTGGCAAAGCGCCTGCATTCAAAAGAATGGCCAGCTCATTCGCTGTTTCAATGGTAAACCCGCCTTCGATATATCCCGAACCACCCAAAATGGCCGAGTTAATGCGCGGCGCCGTAATCACCCGGTCATCAAGCACCACTGCAAAAGGACGGCCGATATTTGCTGCTGTGTGTTCGGCAAATTTCCGCGCGCCAATCGAATCAAACCGGAAATTCACAATAGGCGCACCGTATTCCGGATGGGTGCCAACGGTCGCATTCGCCAAACGATCCCCGGTAATTAGCGGGCGGCGTTTGACAAGCACATAGCCATCCTCGGCACGGGTGCTTTGCAACAGCATCGCCCCTGGCGGAATACGCCCTTGCAACGCTTCTTCCACAGTCACGGATGAATCGACGTCATGAAACGCCATCTTGGCTTTCACGTTCACACGATCAATGATGCTTTGCGGATCACTCGCACCGGGCACTTGCACAACAATGCGTTCTTCCCCTTGGCGCTGAATGGTCAGCTCAAGCACCCCATCTGGGTCGATCCGGTCACGGATAATCTCAATAGACTCTGCAACCACTTCACGTTTTTTCTGATCAATATATTGCTGTGTATAGGTGGCCTCAATCACTTGATTGCCAACCGCTGTGACAGCAATATCGAAGTTCGTCGTTGTTGCGAGCCCCGTATTGAGCGGTGACGCAAGTTCATTAATGCGCTTGATGGCGTCCTCGATTTGCTCTGCTTTGGTGATCCGCACCCGCACGGCATCACCGACAATGCCAAGGCCAGAGCGCGAGATGCTTTCGCGTTCGCCGCGCTTACCGCGGAGTGCACCCAAGACATCATCACGGAGAATTTCACGCTTATCCTGGAGATACTCTTCCATATCCACTTCGAAGAGAATTTCCGCACCGCCTTGAAGATCAAGACCGAGCTTCAATTGCGAGGTCGGCATAAAGTCTGGCCAGCTTTGCAAGCTTTCTTGCTTGACAAGATTTGGCGATGCGACGAGCAGCCCCATGACACAGATGAAGAGAATCCAAATCACTTTCCATTTTTCAAAATTCAGCATGCGTGTCAGGTCTTTCTACAGCCAGACAAAGTGGAAGGCTCTGTGTGTTAAGCGTTTAATCGGAAGAGGAGTCGTCTTTCTGCGACTCGTCTTTTTTAGGAGCCTCTTTTGCCGGAACAGGCTCCGTTTTATTGCGCACGTCAGACAGCGTGCTGCGGACCACGCGGATTTTCACACCTTCGGCAATCTCGACCTGCACTTCATCATTGTCATCATAGACACGGGTGATTTTGCCGACGATCCCACCTGACGTCACCACCGTATCTCCGCGGCGCACCGCGGCAACCATTTCCCGGTGCTGCTTCATGCGCTGCTGTTGTGGACGGATAAAAAGGAAATACATAACGCCCAGGATCAGAATGAAGGGCAAGAAATCGATCAAAATGTTCCCGCTTCCGCCACCGGCGGCTTGGGCATAAGCTGGAGTAATCACCCGGTTATTCTCCCTCAAAAACAGGGTTTCACAAAGTTTCGAGATATATAGCGACGCCCCCTTCCGATTGCAAAGGAATGAGGCAATTTTTCCCAGAAATTAACGATTTTCCCGTGTTTTGGCCATTTTTCAGGGCCAAAGCTTGACCTTTGGGCTGTCCCTGATAGCGTCGCGGCCAATAAGGCAGACCGCAGAGGATAATTCCCACGATGGGCGATTCCCCTAAGATAAAATTCAAGGCTGAGCTGTTAAATGTGCTTGAGCGCATTGCTGCTGCGTTGGAGGGCGAGCAAAAGCACGCCCTGTCACTGGACATGGCCATCGCGGATGCCTTCGTTTGGCAAACGGACCCTATGGCCCTCAACCCAGTGCCCAAAGTGAACCGGATTCCCCTCTCATTGCTGAAAGGGATTGACCGGGTTGCTGACATCTTGCTCAGCAACACACAGCGTTTTGCTGATGGCTTGCCCGCCAATAACGCGCTGTTATGGGGCGCACGCGGCACCGGGAAAAGCTCCCTGGTGAAAGCCGTGCATGCGGAAATTAATGCGGCGCAGCCGGGCGCGCTTGCCCTGATTGAAATTCACCGGGAAGATATTGATAGCCTGCCCCGGCTGATGACATTGCTCCGCGACACAGACACGCAGTGCTTGATTTTTTGCGATGACCTCTCGTTTGCGACTGATGACACCAGTTACAAATCCCTTAAAGCGGTGCTAGAGGGCGGCATTGAAGGACGGCCCAATAATGTTCTTTTCTATGCGACATCGAACCGGCGTCACCTGATGCCGCGCGATATGATGGAGAATGAACGCTCCACCGCCATTAATCCGGCAGAAGCGGTGGAAGAAAAAGTCTCTCTGTCCGATCGTTTCGGGCTGTGGCTCGGTTTTCATAATTGCAATCAAGAAGACTACCTCGCCATGATTGACGCCTATGTGGCGCATTTCGGCCTGCAAGCGGATGCGCAAACCGTGCGTGAAGACGCGATTGAATGGGCCGCCACACGCGGCGCCCGCTCCGGCCGTGTCGCCTGGCAATATATTCAGGACCTTGCTGGCCGCTTAGGGCAAA
>JANQLI010000112.1 GCA_028280675.1 Alphaproteobacteria bacterium | reverse complement strand
CCCCACATCTGGCTTTTTACTGTTCGTGCCGCGCCGCGACATCAAGATTTTGGATATGACCGTGGAAGAGGGCGCCAAGCTCGTCATCTCCGCTGGCCTTGTTGACGCCAGCGACGAAGCCGTGCCGCCAATTGATCCCGAAACGGTGAAGCCTATCGCGGCGGAGTGAGGGGTATCGAGTGAATAAATATCATTTAATTATTGGCTTCTATTGAGTTGCTATCAATAGTTGATTTATAGACAAGTGTACTAGTTTTGAGTAAAGTAACGACACATAATATCATTAGGGCTTTTCATTTCTTCTCAGGTTGAAATGGAGGTGCTGTTATCAATTATTCGCTTAGAGTAATACTATGTCGGATACTCTCAAAGAATATACATGGAAAAGCCCAATATTCGTTACTGTTATTACAATTCTGCTTTTCTGTTTGTACATTTTCATTACTGCTGGATTTCTAACATTTCATCTGGAAAATTCTCAGCTAACGATTGATTTGGTTGCAGGAAAAGATATTCCGGACGAAGAAATAAAAGAAATTGAAGACAATGTGATGGCATTACAGGAAATGTCTATCTCATGGTTTTATATATGCGGATTGTCCTTCCTTTTCTGGGTAAATCGAACAGTATCAAATCTCTTTGCTTTAAAGATATCAGATATTCGATGGACACCAGGTTGGTCTGTGGCGTGGTGTATAATTCCCTTTTTCTCTTTATTTCGACCATTCCAAGTTGTAGGCGATTTATGGCGTGGTAGCCATCCTGATTCAATAAGCGTGAAGAATGTTGGACGCGATAATGGGCTATTTCTTAGAACAGCCTGGTGGCTGACCTTTTTAGGAGGGATTATTATTCAGGTCGTTATCTTACCAATGATTTATGAGACAGCGCTTGAGCTTGACGATTATATTCTTCCAGAGTCCATTCATACATACGCAATAATGATGGATATAGCAGCTGCTACCCTTGCGATTGCTATAATGGTATTCATCGCTTATCGGCAAACTGTCAGTCACAATCGAAAATTAATTGAGTTACAAAAAATAGGTGCTCATGCTTGATAAATACTTCAATCTAATTTCCTGTAAGTGCTACTTCTAGGGTAAGTAGGTATCTCAATATTGTCATTCCCACGAACGTGGGAATCTAATGGCAGTTCAACACGCGAAGGTTTGAGAATAGGGGCACGTCGAAAACAACACGTATTTGCTCAATTGAAAAGCCAATAGATCCCCAGTCAAGCTGGGGATGACAAAGGTGCGTTAATATGCAACCAAATAAAGGTGATTAGCCGAGCCCATCACCCCGCCCGTAAAAACTGCACGGCTTCATCGCGTTCGAAGAGATAGAGCAGGGTGCGCAGCGCCTGGCCGCGGGGGCTTTCCAAGTCCGGGTCTTTGTTCAAGATCAGCACCGCATCATCGCGGGCGGTTTGTAAAAGCGCGGCGTGTTTTTCCAAATCCGCCAAGCGAAACACCGGCAAGCCGCTTTGCCGTGTGCCAAGCACATCGCCCGCGCCGCGCAAGCGCAAATCTTCTTCGGCAATGCGAAAGCCATCATCGGTTTCGCGCATAATGTTGATGCGGGCCAACGCCACATCATTGAGCGGCGATTGATAAAGCAGCAAGCACGACGCGTGATCATCACCGCGGCCGACACGGCCGCGCAATTGATGGAGCTGCGACAGGCCAAAGCGTTCCGCATGTTCAATCACCATAATATTGGCTTGCGGCACATCAACACCGACTTCAATGACCGTGGTGGCGACAAGAATGCGAATGGCGCCTGCTTGGAAGTCTTGCATTACCTTATCTTTTTCGTTTGGTGACATCCGGCCATGCACGTGCGCGACTTGATCACCAAAAATTTCCCGTAAATGCTTGCTGCGTTCTTCGGCGGAGGTGAGCGCCATCACATCCGACTCCTCCACCAAAGGGCAGACCCAATAAATTTGATCGCCGTCTTTCAGGGCGCGGCGCAGACCCTCAACCACATCGCCAAGGCGTTCGAGCGGCATGGCGCGTGTGGTCACCGGTTTGCGCCCTGGGGGCTTTTCATCAAGACGCGAGACATCCATATCGCCGTAAGCTGTTAAAGTGAGCGTGCGCGGGATGGGGGTGGCCGTCATGACCAGCACATCGGTTGCGCCGCTTTTGCCTGATAGCGCCAAGCGTTGATGCACGCCAAAACGATGCTGCTCATCGATCACCGCCAAACCGAGATCGTGAAATGTCACGCCTTCTTGAAATAACGCATGGGTGCCAACAACAATCTTGGTCGTCCCATCGGCGAGATTGGTCAAAACCTCTTCGCGGATTTTGCCTTTGTCACGCCCGGTGAGACGCGCGCACTGAATGCCAAGCTGCCCACACAAAGGGGCGATGTAGTTATAATGCTGATGGGCGAGGATTTCCGTTGGCGCCATAATCGCCGCTTGGCTACCGCTTTCAATGACGCGCAGCATGGCCATCAGCGCCACCACTGTTTTACCAGACCCGACATCGCCTTGCAGCAAGCGCATCATGCGTTCCGGTTGGGCCATATCGGCGACAATCTCGTCAATAGAGCGCGTTTGCGCCGCGGTGAGGGTGTAGGGAAGCAGAGATAAGAGTTTATCCGTGAGTGTGCCATCGCCCTCAAAGACACGGCCTTTTTGTTTGCGCATGTGACGGCGCATCAAAGCGAGCGCCAGTTGATTGGCGAGCAGCTCATCATAGGCAAGGCGTGTCCGCGCCGGATGATGGGGTTCAAGATCATTTTCGCTTTCAGGATGATGCGCGGCGTTCACCGCCTCATGCCATGCGGGCCATTTTTCGCGCGCTACATGCGCGTCATCAAGCCATTCCGCCAGGGGCACGACACTTTCAAGCGCGCCCTCAATGGCATGGCTCAGCACTTTGTTGGATAGACCTTGCGTCAATGGATAGACCGGCTCAACAAGGGGTAAACGATCCGCATCCTTTGCCAGCACCATATGATCGGGATGGGCGATTTGAATCTCCCCCTGATAATGATCGACCCGGCCGGAGATGATGACATCTTCACCAATCGGCAATGTCTTTTGCAGGTAATCCACATGGGGATGAAAAAACACCAGGGTTAGATAGCCGGTATGATCGGAGCAGCGCACTTTATACGGCAAACCCTTACGCGGCGCTTTGAAATGGTCATCGACATGCACCTCAAGGGTTGCTATGTCACCGTCCCGCGCATCGGCGATATGGGGGCGATAGCGCCGGTCAATCAGAGATGCTGGGAGATGCCAACAGAGATCGACCAAATGGGGGTCTGTAATTTTCTCAATCAAAGCAGCGGTGCGCTTCCCGACACCGGGGAGGACCGTGACGTCTTTAAAGAGCGGAAACAGGATCTCTGGGCGCATAACACCGTCAATCAGACAAAAGCTGTGTAAAACAGGGTATCTTGTCTATATATCGATCTCGCTGGGTCAGCGGAAGGGACTTTACGGATATGGATGATCGCCGAAAACGTTTGAAATTTCAGGCCAATCATCGCGGGATGAAAGAGATGGATTTGATTCTCGGGGCGTTTGCCGACGCCACATTGCCGGATTTAACAGATGACCAGCTTGACCAGTTTGAAACCCTGCTTCAGTGCCCGGATCAGGACCTCTTTGCCTGGATGATTGGCAAAGAACCTCTCCCAGATGAATTTAATAATGAAATCATGCAGATGATCCAAAATTTTCAGTTTCCAGGTAAAGGTAAGTAGGGCGCGCGCTCCACGATGGATTTCGACAAACTCATACATGCCAAAGGGCAATTGACGGTTTGCGCCGCGCCAGAAGGGGCGGACGCCATGCTGTTCGCCGATATGGTGCGGGCACGCCATGGCAAGGATGTGTCATCCGCCGCGCTTTATGTGGCGCGGGACGATGCGCAAGCCGCTGCCTTTCTGGCAACGTCAGCCTTCTTTGCGGATGACATCACGCTGCTCCCCTTTCCAGCATGGGATTGCTTGCCCTATGACCGGGTGTCTCCCAAGGTTGAGATCATCAGCCAGCGCATGGCGGCGTTGGCGCGCCTTACAAAAGACAGCGAAGATGCAAGCCCGATCATCGTGGTCACGACCGTGAATGCGCTTCTGCAACGTGTCCCGCCCAAAGACATCATCCGCGCCGCGTCGTTCCATGCGGCCCCCGGCAATGTATTGGATATTGACGCGCTGACAGCGTTCCTTGCGCGCAATGGCTATGCCCGCGCCAGCACGGTGCGGGAACCGGGCGAGTTCGCCATCCGCGGCGGCATTATCGACATT
>JANQLI010000379.1 GCA_028280675.1 Alphaproteobacteria bacterium | reverse complement strand
GGCTCCCATTACGATCTTCCCATTGCGCTCGGGCTGTTGGTGGTGATGGGCATTTTACCCGGCGATAGCCTCAGCCGCTATACCGCGCTCGGGGAGCTCTCCCTTGATGGGGCGCTCAGCCGGGTGATTGGCGCGTTGCCTGCAGGCATGGCCGCCTTTGGCGAAGGCCGCGGGCTCATTTGCCCCAAAGAGAGCGGCGCAGAGGCGGCGTGGTCTGGCAATGATGACATTCTGGCGCCGCAAACCCTGATTGAACTGATCAATCATTTCAAAGGACGCCAAGTGATCTCGCCGCCTGTGCGCGGCGCGGCGTTGCGGGAGTCCCATTCTCTCGACCTTGCGGATATCAAAGGCCAAGAAAGCGCCAAGCGCGCCCTCGAAGTGGCGGCGGCGGGCGGGCATAATATGCTGCTTGTCGGGCCGCCAGGGGCGGGGAAGTCGATGTTGGCGCAACGCTTATCGGGCATTTTGCCTCCATTGACGGCAGCAGAAATGCTTGAGGTCAGTATGGTGCAATCGGTGGCGGGCCTGATTGAACATGGCCGGATCGGGCAAGCTCGCCCGTTTCGCAGCCCCCATCATTCCGCGTCCATGGCGGCGATGATCGGCGGCGGCCTCAAAGTCCGTCCGGGTGAGGTGTCGCTTGCCCATAAAGGCGTGTTGTTCCTTGATGAGTTGCCGGAATTTTCGCGCACTGTGCTTGATTCTCTGCGCCAGCCTTTGGAGACCGGTGAAGCGGTGATCGCGCGGGCCAATGCGCATATTACCTATCCGGCTGAGTTTCAATTGATTGCGGCAATGAACCCCTGCCGTTGCGGTTACGCCACTGAGCTCGGTTCTGCGTGCCCGCGGGGACGCGGTAAGAATTGCACATCGGACTATCAAGCGAAAATTTCAGGCCCGCTTTTGGATCGCATCGATTTGCATATCGACGTGATGTCAGTGAGCGCGGCGGATTTATCATTGCCGCCGTCAGCGGAAAAAAGCGCAGATGTCGCCGCCCGTGTGGCGCGCGCACGGGACATCCAAGCGGACCGCTATGACGGCTATGCAAAAAGCAGTACACGGATCAATGCCCATGCCGATGGGGCGGTGCTGGAAGATGTCGCCGGACCGGATCAGGCGGGACGCACACTGCTTGGCGAAGCAACGGAAAAAATGCGTCTCACCGCACGCGGCTATCACCGGGTGTTGCGTGTTGCGCGCACCCTCGCCGACCTTGATGGGTCGTCATACGTCCGCCGGATGCATATTGCCGAAGCCCTGACCTATCGCCGTGCTGCGCCGCATCACTTGCTTGCGGCGGGATAATGCCGCTTTAGTAATCGTTTCTTAGCTCCCTTCCGCTACACTGCGCTCATCCATGGGCAAGCTTTAAGTGTTTGAGTGAGTTGGGTTTTATGAGTTCCGATCCGCGCGATCTTGAGAGCGACATCCTTGCAGCGTTTGACGATGCGGTCATACGTATCTCAAAAGAGGGGCTGCTCACCTTTGTTAACCATAAATTTTGCGTTCTCTTTGGCGGCGCCGCATCCGATTGGATTGGCCAGCGCGCCCCGATTGATGTCGCAACGGCCCAGAACGCAGACTATTATGATGTGTGTTACGAACGCCTTGACGAAACGTTATGGCTCTCGTGGCAGATCACACCCTTGAACCACACATCTTCTGCAGCGTTTCAAGCGGTCGGCCGTGATATTACACGCCGCAAAAACCATGAAGATTCGCTTGCTGCGCAAAAAGATCAAGCAGAAGAAGAAAATGACGCCAAATCTCTTTTTCTCGCGACCATCTCCCATGAAATCCGCACACCGATGAATGGTGTTCTCGGGATAGCGGAGCTGTTGCTCGATAGTGACTTAACACCGGTTCAGCGCACATATGTCAACATCATCAAGGAATCCGGGGATAACCTTCTTGGAGTCATCAACGACGTGCTCGATTACTCACGGATCGAAGCCGGTAAAGTGTCTCTTGACGAAGAGCCGTTTGATCTCAGCATGCTTGTGCATAATGTTGTCGAGCTGTTGTCCACGCGCGCGTTTGAGAATGATCTCGATTTAGCCGCCTACATCGATCCGGCCTGCCCGTCGACTTTGGTCGGGGATGAAGGGCGCTTACGCCAGGTGTTGATCAATCTCATTAATAATGGTTTGAAGTTCACCCACCAGGGCGGCGTTTCCCTCAGCATCACGTGTTGTGATCGCGACTCTCATGATAATGTGCAGCTTCGTTTTGCTGTGCGCGACACAGGTATTGGCATTCCGGAAGACGCGCAAGCGAAAATCTTCGACGAATTTACCCAAGCAGATGATAGCCACGCGCGGCGCTATGAAGGAAGCGGTCTCGGCCTTGCGATTTGCCGCAAAATCGTTGATGCCTTTGGCGGAGAGATTGGCGTGGACTCGGTTCCTAATTTAGGCAGTACATTTTGGTTCACCATCCCGTTCAAAAGTCAACAGCTCGCCCAACCCTCTCTTCCCGTCAATGATCTTGTCGGCTTAAAGGCCCTCGTGGTGTCGCCGTCTGCAATCACCCGTGATATTTTGGCGGCGCAGTTACGCCAGCCAAGCATGCTGGTCGTCACGGCAACCTGCACTGATGATGCAATGTTGCAGTTGAATGCGGAAGAAGGGACGCCGTTCACGACGTTGATCATTGATATGCTGCTTGGGGAAGAGGATGCGTTTGCGTTAAACCGTGCGTTTACAGCGCATACAAAGGGCCGGCAAGCGCGTTCTTTGATCCTGTTACGTCCAGGGGATCGCTCTCTTCTTGAGGAGGGGCGCAGTGAGGCGTTCGATGG
>JANQLI010000318.1 GCA_028280675.1 Alphaproteobacteria bacterium | reverse complement strand
TTTCTTGCGCACGTCGGCAACGCCATTCGGCGCAGTCTCTTCATAGAGATTGCGGTTGAGCGACGGAAAGACCTGCGGCCCGCCCTCTTCCGGCCATTGCATTGTCGCATCAATGGCAATTTTCGAGGTCGTGCCATCCGGGGAACTCGGCTCAAAGAAGGAGGCGCGCTTATTCTTGTATATTTCGGAAGCGGGACCCGGCTGCCAGCGGCTTCCCAAGGCAAGCCACATCTCATCAATCCGCATCGGGTCGAGATCCTCATCAACCACAACAGTGACTTTAGAGATCAAGTATTGCGCAACATGTTTTGCAATCTCAAGGCCGATCCCTGGGCGATCCTTTTTAATGCGCACGAAATACACGCCCTTGGCATTGTCGTGATAATAGCTTTCGATAATTTGCGGATATTCCTTTTGCCAGCCCATATCCCGCTGCATATCCATTGGCGCTTTGACAAAGCCACCGCCAATAGATGTAAAGCTGTTCATAAGAATAGGATTCTTGCGATGGGTGACGCGCGTGATGTTAAACACAAAACGCCCTTCATTGCGGTTGCCCATGTACCCGTAAGTTTCATGATACGGACCTTCGGCCATCGGGTTTGTCAGATCCAACTCCCCTTCAAGCACAAGCTCGCAATGGGCTGGAATGAGAAGATCATTTGTATCACACGTGATGATTTCAAGTGGCTTACCGCGCAAACCGCCTACGACTTCCAGCTCGTCCGGCGGCGCGCTGGTGAAGGGATTGGGAATGCGTGTGCCGCTGATCATCCACGTGACCGGGTCTTGCCCAAACACAATCGCCATGGGCATCGACGTTTCGCCGCGCTCAACCGCCCGCGCAATCATGCGGTTCGCCGTTTGCCGCGGCTCGGAATTTAAGATGACTTGTGTGGGGCCAATGATTTGACAACGATAGGTGCCGAAGTTTTGTCCCCATTCCGGATCTTTGGTGAAAGTTGACCCGGTATTGATATAACGGCCCGCATCGCCGGGATTGCCTTGAATGAACGCCATTTTGGTGATGTCAATTTCATCGCCTTCCAATGTCACCTCTTTGCACGGCGCATCGTCACGCGCGACAGTGACCGGCTTAATTAAAGGCACGGAGCCGTCATTGTCTCTAAAGATTTTTTCCCAGTGCTTGCGCGCAATCCGGTAATTGTTTTGATAATTATCAAGATCAGGCTCTAAGCCCCAGAGCAGAGTCTCTTGAATATGATGCGCTTGACCGTTTGCAATCAGGGGGCCTTTGATCCATTCCCCGCTTATTTTGATATTTTCGAATTTCACCAACGGCATCTCATAAAGGCCATAAGTGTCTTCAAGCGCATACATGATCGATGTCGCTTCATAGGCGTCCTGATCGACATTTTTAAATGTTGCGACAAGGCCATAGGAGTCCATCACGTCGATCATATCGCGGATACTGTCGAACGGCGCCGTCTGGGAACCGCCACGGCGAAACACGCGCCCACCCCGTTGCTCCATAGCTTGCGCTGACGATGACAAAGCGATGTGAGATGTCGAAGCCGCAGCCACAGCGGCGCTACTGGCCATAAAGCCACGGCGCGAAAGCGCCTCAGCCACTTTATCTTTACGAGGTGATGTCATGTGTTTCTCCCAATCTTTTATATTTTATACTGTCTATTTCCACTGATAAGCGGCGCGGCCGCGGGTCAATGTGTTGACATCCGCAGAGCGCAAAAACGCCTTCGCATCCGCATCATCCTTCAAGTAGGCGTCAAGAAAAGCCGTCGAGAGACCATTGATAATCGATGTTCCCTCGACGTCGCGTGTGCCGCCACGATTGTCACGGCAGATCATGCCGCCAAGATAATGATCGCCTTGATCAAGCACGACTTCGTATTTGTCGCCTGGCGGCGCCAAACGATACCCGCCCATGCGCCATTCCCACGGATAAATATTGCCATCGCCGACATTGCCTGTATCCAGCGTGCCGCCGCTTGCAAAGATGGGTCCTGTGGCATTGTCAAAGGCATTCTCGGCCATTTGCTTCATTTGGCTGACACCGCTCATCGCCACCGCGGCGTCAAAGCGCGAATCGGAAAAATCGCGCGGATCGCCGGTTTCCGGATCTTTCATTAAAATGCCCGTATGCACCATGGTGATCATGGCGCCAAAGGAATGACCGGCCGCGGCGGCGCGGTCGAGATCTGCCTTGCCCGCAAGGCCCTTGGCCTGCGCGGCAAT
>JANQLI010000293.1 GCA_028280675.1 Alphaproteobacteria bacterium | reverse complement strand
ATCATCGAGCGTACTCAGTCCCTCCATCACCAGCTCCCCGATCATGCTTGATGGAATATCGGTTTCCCCCATGCTCTCAAGCCGGCGCACCAGGCCGGTGACCATGCGTTCTACCCGATCCGGGTCAACTGGCCGTTTGCGGAGTGCAATCTGAACAGAACGCATCAATTTATCCCGATCAAAAGCAGCCCGGCGGCCATTATTTTTCACCACTACCAGTTCGCGCAATTGCACGCGCTCAAAGGTGGTAAAACGCGCACCGCACGCAGGGCAATGACGGCGGCGGCGGATCGCCACACCATCTTCGGCGGGACGGGAATCTTTGACTTGCGTATCGTCGCTGCTGCAGAACGGGCATTTCATATGTTCTTAGTCTCCGTACTGATAGATAGGGAAGCGACCACACAGGTCCGTAACTGTATCACGCACACGTGCTTCCACCACACCATTATCGTCAGCATTTGCGGCAAGTCCGTCAAGCACTTCAACCATCAATTCACCGACTCGCGTGAATTCATCAATACCAAATCCGCGTGTGGTTGCCGCAGGTGAGCCAACCCGTAAGCCAGAGGTCACAAACGGTTTTTCTGGATCGAATGGGATCGCATTTTTATTGCATGTGATATGTGCGCGCTCCAAGCTCGCTTCAGCATCCTTCCCCGTGACCCCTTTTGGGCGCAAATCAAGAAGCGCCAGATGTGTGTCCGTTCCACCTGAGACAAGATCCACACCATTTTCCGAAAGTGTGGTTGCCAGGGCATTCGCATTTGCAACAACACGCTCAGCATAGGCTTTGAAAGCAGGTGTCAGGGCTTCACCGAACGCAACAGCTTTTGCAGCAATCACATGCATCAAGGGCCCACCCTGAATACCAGGGAAAATCGCAGAGTTGATCTTCTTGGCCAGCTCTTCGTTGTTGGTGAGGATCATCCCGCCGCGAGGGCCGCGCAATGTTTTATGGGTCGTGGTGGTTGCGACATCCGCCCATTCCAGGGGATTTGGATGGACACCAGCGGCAACAAGACCGGCAAAGTGCGCCATATCCACCATTAAATACGCTCCAACCTCATCAGCGATCGCGCGGAATTTGGCAAAATCAATTTCGCGTGGATAGGCCGACCCGCCAGCGATAATCACCTTCGGCTGGTGCTGCTTGGCCAAGGCTTCGACTTCATCAAAGTCAATCAGATGGTCGTCCTTACGCACACCATACTGAACCGCATGAAACCATTTCCCAGATTGATTTGGAGCTGCACCATGGGTCAGATGCCCCCCGGCGGCCAGGCTCATGCCAAGGATCGTTTCCCCCGGCTTCGTCATCGCCATCATGGCGCCTTGGTTCGCTTGTGATCCTGAGTGCGGCTGGACATTGGCAAAACCGCAATTGAAAAGCTTTTTCGCCCGGTCAATGGCAATATCCTCAGCAACATCAACATATTCGCAGCCGCCGTAATAACGGCGGGCAGGATAGCCTTCCGCATATTTATTTGTGAGTGCGGTGCCCATAGCTTGCAATACCGCTTTTGAAACAATGTTTTCGGAAGCGATCAGCTCGACCTGGTTCTGCTGACGGTCATATTCTTTGCCAATTGCGTCAAAGATATCCGGATCGGCAGATTTCAAATCTGCGGTAAAAAAGCTTTCCATGTCATTACCCTTTTACTATCACCAACATCACGTGACACTTGAGAATGGTGACTCAACATATTGATTTCAAATGTTTTTAGCGACTCTCTGCGACCTGGATTGAGCCTCTTTGGCTATCCTCGCTAGCATTCCATCTCTGTATATGAAGGCCTCAATCGTTCGGTCTTATTGCTCATATTCCGCCGTGACGAGCGGCTTGTACCATATCTTGATTGGGAGTGCCAGAGACCGGCAAACCTTGGCAGAAGAATTTTGTGGATAACCCCTCATTATGATGACCTTCCAATTGACCCAAAGAAAAAGGCGGCTCCGAAGAACCGCCCTTTACCGAAACGTATATTTAAATTCGCTTATGCATTCCGGCGGCGGCGCATGGCGCCCATACCGAGAAGACCAAATCCGATCAACGCAAGAGCTGCTGGTTCTGGAACATCAGCCTCAGAAACTTCTGCGGCTTCCACATAACCACTGTCACCATCGCCATCCGCGACAACTGCTAAGTATTGAGTCGTGGTGTTGACAACGATTGTTTCATTGTCAGTCCCGGCGCCTGGCGTAATTTCGTTTAGTAAACGTGTGTAGGTGTCGCCATCAATGCTGACGTAAATGTCAAAATCATCGCTATCATCTACACCATCAAAAAACTCTTGGTGAGTCCCACCATCACCATCATTCATGATCAATCTGTCAATGAATAAGATCTCATCAAAATCAAAAAAGAGAATCTCATCACACTCTCCGTCATTACCTGTACTGCCTTCAAGGTTATCCGTGCCAGAGTTATTAGGGCAAGAGGAAGGTAAAACATTAGGATTAGGCAAAGTCTGAACAGATAAAAGATCTTGGATACCATTAGGCAACTGTGTTTGCGGTCCTTGATCAAATCCTGAGGGTAAAACACCAAGACCAGCATGAATGGGGGAAAGATCTTGGATAACGCGACGCGGCTCCGTTTGTGTTGTTCTGTTAAATGACGGTTGGTCGTTCAGCGAAATGCGACTAGCACCCGCTGTGACATTGACAGAATAATTTCCAGCAAAGAACGTTCCTGGATCAATAACGTCCGGCGCAGATACGTCATTATTATCAAAGATAAAGAGGGTCGCATGCGCTGAACTTGCGGCAGCCGTCATGCCAATGGCAACACTGGCGATGATGATGAGGCTTTTAAATGTCGCCATAATTGTTCAATTCCCCGAAAAATTACCTAACTACAATACGCGCGATTCCTAAGATTTAAAACAAATAATACAAATTCTGTGCCATAATAGGATTCTTATATATTTCAATGGCTTACATATTAACCATTTAACGAATGAACCGCGAGTGTTAATAATCCTGACACTTTATAAGATGCACTCAAAGAATACCCAAAAACGCGATCTCACATGCCATAACCCCTGATAAAATAGGTATATTTAGTTTGTCTTGGATTATGGCCACTGACGAAACCTCTACACCCTATGTGTAAAGAAAGATTTACCATATATTTATCGATCAAATGATCAGCCCAGGCTTGCCATCGTGCCCAGTCTTTTTCTCAAGCACATAACGCAATTTAGCTATCGCCGATGCCTCAAGCTCACTCTGCGTGGTACGGGCCGGGCCGACAACGCTGACTTCTTCACCGGTTGCCACATGCACTGCAGAGACTTTGACGGAGCTCCCTATGGCAATGAACTCCAAAATCACTTCACCTAAAGCGTCATCCGTCAAACTGGATTTTTGATCCGTCATACGTCACGCCACTTTTGGGATATTGAGACAGTCCCAAGCCTCCTCAAGAGCCGTCAACAAGGTTTTGCAATCCTCTGCTGCGTGCAAAGGAGACGGGGTGAGACGCAAACGCTCGCCCCCTTTCGGCACTGTGGGGTAGTTGATCGGTTGGACGTAAAGGCCATGCGCATGGAGAAGATGATCAGACAATGATCTGACAAGAAGGGGATCTCCCACCATGAGAGGAAGAATGTGGCTGTCATTCTCGGCCACAGGAAAGCCGTGCTGCAAAAGCTCATCGCGTAAGTACCGTGCTTTCTCATGGAGCATCTCACGCAAATGATCATCTTGTCTGAGATGTTTCACGGACGCCAATGCCCCTGCTGCGAGGGCGGGCGATAAAGAGGTTGTAAAGATAAACCCAGGCGCCATTGACCTCAGCGCATCAATAATAACGGCCTTGCCTGCAATATAGCCACCCATAGTGCCATAGGCTTTGGCAAGCGTGCCTTGCAAAATATCAATGTGGTCGGACAATCCATCGCGGGCGGCAATTCCCGCGCCCTCCGGCCCATAAAGGCCAACAGCATGCACCTCATCGACATAGACGAGTGCATGATATCGATCCGCAAGATCGCAAATATCGTGCAGAGGGGCAATATCACCGTCCATTGAGTAGAGTGATTCACAAGCAATCACTTTTGGCGCCTCATCTGGCGCCGCAGATAAACACGCCTCAAGATGAGCAACATCATTATGCCGCCAGATACATTTCTCGGCACTGCTATGACGTATGCCCTCAATCATTGACGCATGGTTCAGCGCATCGGAAAAGATAATACACCCAGGCAAGACTTTCCCTAATGTGCTCAAAGTGGCTTCATTCGCAATATATCCAGAGGTGAAAAGAAGCGCCGCCTCCTTGTCATGCAAATCAGCAAGTTCGTTTTCCAATGCGACATGCACATGGGCAGTGCCGCTAATATTCCGTGTGCCCCCTGCTCCGCCGCCTAAGTCATTCAGCGCACTGGCCATCGCCTCTTTGACGATTGGGCTTTGGCCCATCGCGAGATAATCATTGCTGCACCAGATGGTGATCTCTTTCGGACCCTCCGGACCGTGCCACAAAGCGCGCGGATAGGCGCCGGGGATACGCTCAATATCGGCAAAGACACGATAGCGTCCCTCGGCCTTCACCTGATTGATGGCATTTTGAAACAATACGTCATACATGGGCATAGATTATCCGTATTCACGTCAATCACATAGCGGGAATATCTAATGTGGTCCAAAGATCTGCTTACATTAGAGACCAATGGATCATGAGGGCCAGAGGCCTCGCTCCGTGAGAACATCCTTTAACAAAGTAAGGTTATCGGTCATCACGCCATCAACACCCATATCAAGAAGGCGCTCCATCTCGGCGCGCTGATTAATCGTCCACACATGCACAGGCAATCCAAGGGCGTGCGCTTTATCGACGAACCGTTGATCAGTGACCACGATCCCTTTACGAATGACAGGGACTTGTGCACAAGCGGCCGATGTTGCTTTGGAGGGGAATCCGAAACTCGCAAACCGGAGACGGGCAATATCCCAACGCGCCATGGATGTGCATAGTCTTGGACCAAAAGCGGCCCGCACACGCCTTAATCGCTCTTCGACAAATGAGCCCACACAAACCCGGTCAACCAGATCAAGACGTTTAATGGTTTCGATCAGAGGCGCCACAGCTTCATCGGACTTAGGGTCGATATTGATTTTGGTATGCGGCCATGCGCCCAACACATCTTCGAGCAAAGGTATCGGTTCCGTGCCAGCGATCCGCGCCTGCTTCACGTCAGCATAATCCATATTTGCGATCATGCCTGCACGATCTGTCACACGATCCAGCGACGGATCATGAAAAGCCAGTAAGACTCCATCCCTGGTCACATGCGCATCCGTCTCAAGATACGTGTACCCCATATCCACCGCACGCTGAAATGCAGACATCGTGTTTTCGGGACCTTCATCAGCGCCGCCGCGATGCGCAAAGGCAATGACTCCGTTATGGTCAAGATAAGGGTGTGTCATAGGACGGAGTCATAGGGTTCAGATAGAGATTTGTCCATAAAAAGGGGGCGACAGGTTTTCATCGCTGAGCCGTTTAAGCTCCATTGCTCCCTTAATCCAGAGAGATCAAAATGCGCTTTTCATACTCTGCTCTGCCATTTCTTTTCTCGCTTCTTTTTCTTGCGAGCTGCTCCTCCAAACCAGATCGTCCTCCATTTCCCCGCGATATGCAAAACGGCCAGATCCTTAAACCTGCAGGTTTGTTATTCAGTGGTTTTGATACCGATCTCAATTATCATATGTCACATGACGAATTCGCGTTTGGCATAGAACGCGCCTTCCTAGCTGCAGATCAAGATCAATCCGGCGACCTCTCTTTATGGGAATATCAAAAATGGGCCCAAGCTGCATTAGGATCGGCGACAGCGTTGCCTGGCTGGATGGGGATTGATCGCGACGGAAATAAAATCTTAGAGCGCGAAGAGTTTAAGCGCGCTTATCATCGCCTCGCTGAAGAATATGGCCTTACGAAATTGAATGAGTTGCCGCTTGCATCTCTCACTGTCGATATGGATGAAGTGTTATCTAAAATACGCAGTGGCGGTCAGCGCCCAGGTGGTTTTGGAGGTGGCAAAGGACGTGGGCGCCGACCTGCTGATGACACCGTTTAGGAGGTGTGACTGCTCTCTTCGGCACTTGGTGTGGTCGGCTCTGCTGCAAGTTCGGATTGAACAGTTTGAGAGATCGGTTCTGGGTCAAGAGATGCATGAGAGTCATCATGCTTTGTTTGACCAATGTCATCAAGACGCGCTTGTAGACTAAGGCGATCAAGACCTCTCATTGGTAAATTCACAAAGATGTCGATCCGCTGTGACAGCATGCGCATGGTATCCGCAAAGGCGTAGGCTTTTTCCGCTTCAGAGCCCTCCACCGCAGCAGGATCAGGAACGCCCCAATTCGCTGTCATCGGCTGACCAGGCCATACGGGGCACACTTCATTTGCGGCATTATCACAGACGGTAAAGACAAAATCTAATTCCGGGGCGTCCTCACGTGCAAACTCATCCCAGTTTTTGGAGCGTAACTCACTTGTGGGATAGTTTTGACTCTTGAGAAGTTCAATCGCATACGGATTAACTTTCCCTGTCGGTTGGCTTCCCGCACTAAAGCCACGAAAGCGTCCTTTGCCTAAACGATTAATGGCGCTCTCCGCAAGAATACTGCGTGCTGAATTTCCAGTGCATAAGAACAATACGTTATAGACTTTATCGTCACTCATATGCTGACCCTTTCTGAAGTCTCGGTCGCATTGCGTATCGTCAGGTCGCCGCAAATTTCTGGGTGGCCATGACAGCAATCGTCCGTCAAAAACGCTAAGAGATTCTTCATCGCTGTGTAGTCCGCTGTGTAAAAAATATGGCGTTGATCACGCCGCGATGACACAAGCCCTGACCTTTCTAGATGCGCAAGATGAAAAGATAATGACGATGGCGAGATTCCAATTTTCTTGGAAATCTCTCCGGCGGCCAGGCCCTTTGGGCCCTCTCTGACGAGAAGGCGAAAGACATTCAGCCGGTGCTCTTGCGCAAGGGCAGAAAAGGCCTCGATAGCATCTTGATCAATCATATTTTTATATTTCAAGAAATATTGAATTGTGTCAAGAGATATAACCAAGTCTGTGAATCCCCACAATCGCAATGTCATATAGCTGTGATTGCTTTCTGGACCGCTTCCCTCTAGCGTCCCAAACCTTGTGCCAAAAGTGATTCATCAAGAAGTAGACCGATCTCGTGACCGAAAATTCCGATGCAAACGCGACCTCCATCGAAACATATCCTGTCTCATATCGTGATGTTTTTCGCGCCTTTCTTCAGCTAGGTCTGACGTCGTTCGGTGGGCCCATCGCCCATCTTGGCTTTTTTCGCGAGGCGATTGTACGTAAACGCGGCTGGCTCGACGAACGCAGCTACGCTGATTTGGTGGCGCTGTGTCAATTCTTACCAGGTCCGGCTTCAAGCCAGGTTGGCATCGGGATCGGTCTCATGAAAGCAGGTCTCCCTGGCGCCTTTGCAGCCTGGCTGGCCTTTACCACACCCTCAGCTATCGCGCTGATTCTCTTTGGCTATGGCGTAGTGACCTTTAATGAGATCATCCCGCCTGGTGTGCTCCATGGGTTGAAAGTCGTTGCTGTTGCCGTCGTCGCGCAAGCCGTATGGGGTATGGCCCAAAATCTATGCCCGGATTGGCAACGCCGGGCACTTGCCCTCGCTGCAGCAGGTGTTCTGATTGTCATGCCAACGACGCTGACACAAATCGCTGTAATCATAGGCGGTGGGTTATTCGGATTTTTATTGTTGCAAGCGAAAACCGAAGACACATCAGTCGCCTTCGCCATTCCTATTGGGCGGACCGGAGCCATTTTCTCACTCAGTGTCTTCTTTATACTCCTTATCGGAATACCCCTCCTCGCAAGCACCTCCTCCTCACAAACACTGGCCATGATTGACGGCTTCTACCGTGCAGGGTCTTTGGTGTTTGGCGGCGGGCATGTGGTCTTGCCGCTTCTTCAGGCTGAGGTGGTCCCACAAGGATGGATGACGAACGACACGTTCCTTGCCGGGTATGGCGCCGCACAAGCGGTTCCAGGTCCCTTGTTCACCTTTGCGGCTTATCTCGGCGCCGTACTGAATGATGCGCCAAACGGCTGGCTCGGTGGCGTGATCTGTGTGCTGGCTATTTTTGCACCGTCTTTTTTACTCGTGACTGGCGCTCTTCCATTCTGGGCGCAGCTCCGTCACCTGCCAAGTATGCAAAACGCCCTCCTAGGTATTAATGCTGCTGTGGTCGGTTTGCTGCTGGCGGCATTCTATAGTCCCGTTTGGACCAGTGGCATTTTAGCGCTGAAAGATCTCGTGCTCGCGGCGATCGCCTTCATCCTTTTACAATTTGTCAAAGTCCCGCCCTGGCTCGTGGTGATCTTGACAGCCTGTGGCGGTTGGATCAATGCAAGCTATTGGCCATAAAAAAACCGGAGCGAAAAGCTCCGGTTTCCCATCACGTAAAACACTTACATGACTTAAAGCTGATAGCGGATTTGATCCGACCAGAAACGTTCGAGACGCTGGAGTGTCGTGTTGATACCATTGAGGTCTTCAATGCTCACGCCTCCAATTTGCTCAAGTGACTGGAGCTGACGATTAAAAAGGTCATCCACGCGCTCACTGACGTCCTGTCCCGATTCCGTTAAGCGTACACGCACAGAGCGGCGATCCATGTTTGAGCGCTCATGATGGATGTACCCCGCATCCACCAATTTCTTCAAATTATAAGAAACGTTTGACCCAAGATAATGTCCGCGGGAGCGCAGTTCACCTGCGGTTAATTCGGAATCACCAATATTGAATAACAACAATGCTTGAACGGAATTAATATCCGACTGACCATTACGCTCGAATTCGTCTTTAATCACGTCAAGCAGTTGACGGTGCAGACGCTCAATCAAGGTCAAAGCTTGCAGATATTCAACACGGATTTCAGAATCATCACTCACATTCAGCGTCGCTTCAGCGGCATTCATACTCATAAGACACAACCCACCAGTACATACTTGATAACAAATAAAATGAAGGCAATTCGCCTAAACTCTGAGACATATTAATCCGCAAAGGCTAAGGCGAAGTTAATGAAAACTCGCGAAACATATGGTTAAAATATTGATAATATTGAATTTTTATTCGTTCGACTCAACCGAAATATTGAGCGATTGCAACACCATCTGGGGCGCCATCAGCGCCAGCAAAGCAAGCGGCACCACCTCAATAGGCTTGGCCGGATTTGCCTTTAGCGTCAGAGAACGCGGATCTTCCAGAAAATCGACCACTTCCGCATAGTTCTGCGGTCCATTTGGCAGTGTCTCAATCCAGCTTCGTTCCTTGGCAAATTTCTGTACAACAGAAGAGCGATAATCCGACGCCGTTACACCTTCCCTTTTCCCCTGTTGTTCATAGACGCGGCTCATAAGAGATTGGTCCTCATAATCGAGTTCCAAAGCAGATAATTTAAGGGACTGCAGCGACGTAAAGTTAGGTTGCCCGACCATCATCGCAAGATCAACACCTTGTACGATGGCAGATAAATTCAAACTGCCGACTTCATCCGCGCCAACTTTAAATTCATCAATCAGGACTTGCGCCGTATCAGGATCATACCGCCCGGCATAATCTAAATTGATCGAGAGCTGATCATAACCAAGATCTTTCCAGGTCTGTCGAGTGTCAACATCTTCGATGTCATCCACACGCACCAGCAAACCGTCGATCTTGGCGTTTGTTGAAAGCGGAATATCTTGCCAATAATCGACATTGGAGATTTCAATTGCATTGATTTTGAGATTTTTCACATCATCTGGATTGGAGAATGTCAGATTATCGAAACGCATGGTGTCGAACTGGGCAAGTGTTGTCATATTTTCGGGAGCCATGGTGTCGCTTAAGGACTCTTGTATCGCGTTTCGCACATCAAGGTCTTCGATCGCAAAGGATGCGAAAGCAAGATCGCCTTCCTGATCCGCAACATCCACGCCTGTCATAGTGAATTGTTTTAATTCCCCTGCATCATACTCTTGCAGATGCACATGTTGTAACGTCACCAAATCATCATTCGCCGAATCTGCATTTAAACCTTCAAGGGTGAATTCATCAAACTGCA
>JANQLI010000100.1 GCA_028280675.1 Alphaproteobacteria bacterium | reverse complement strand
CCGTCTTATACATAAGATCTAAAAAGCCGCGCCTTGAAATGATAAGATTGATGACTGTGAACGGGCAGAAGATGAGCGCCATAAGCGCGATTGATTGTCCAACAGCCATGGGATCACCAAAGAAATAATCCGTTAAGGCTGCAACAATCGGGGCGCCAAGGGCCAAACCGAGCAAGCTGTTCATAAACAAATACAGAGCCGTTGCTTGCCCACGCATGCGATTTGGCGTAACGGCTTGCAGCGCGATGACAGCGATTCCAGAGTAAAACGCCATACAAAAGACCGTTGGCGCAAAAACAATCATCGATAGTGTGAAACTTGGCATTAACGGTGTGGCAATCAAAAAGAATGGCAAGGCGGAAAAACTTATAATCATCGCGAACATGGGGGCATCTTTTCGGCCTCTCTTTATAAGCCACTTTGTTATAAATCCTCCTGACAAAATGCTCAATGAGGAAACGATCAGCAGTATGGCGCCAATTGTCATACCTGCTTCAACCATTGTGACCTCATGGACGCGAATAAGATATGTCGGAAACCAAGCAATCGTGCCATAGGAAACAATTGCGGATATGGCGAGACCGAAGTTGTGGCCAAGATAGAATTTCTTGTGTTGCCAAACATAGCTGATGACCTCGGACACCTTTGGGAGGTCGTCGAGGTCTTGGCTGCCGCCTTCATTGCGTCTTGGAGGTTCTTTGACCGTCAGGACTAGGAGCGAGAGGAATATGCCCGGTATGCCAACAACAATAAATGTGAAACGCCACGGTGCGAGCTCACCAAAAAATGGAACCATCACGTCGCTGCCGCCGGCAAAGCTGATTACAGCTCCTCCAACCAAAAAAGCCATGCCCGAACCAATCGCTGTGCCCATAACATAGGTGCTCATTGCGATGGCCCGTTTATCCGGTGGGAAGAAATCAGAAATCATAGATGTGGCTGCGGGGCTTAACGATGCTTCGCCAACACCCACCAGCATGCGCGCGACAAACATCACCCAAAAAAGCTCCGGCAGACCGCACACAATTGTCGCCATGCTCCACAGAAGGATACCGCCCGCGATAATTGGTTTGCGGGGATAGAGATCTGCCATACGTCCTAAAGGAAGACCCATTACAGTATAAAAAATACCGAACGCAAGACCTTGCAAGAGTCCGATTTGAAAGTCACTGAAATGCAATTCCGCTTGTATGGGCAGCACTAAAAGACCGATGATCTGACGATCAACAAAGGATAGCATATACGCAAGATTGAAGATGCCAACGGCATACCATGCTTGCTTTGGGGATGGCCAAGGTTTTGCGTGTTGTTGAAGCTGTGTTTGTCTCGGCGGCGCATTGAGAGTCGCATTTTTATTCATATGATCATTGTACCGCGCAAGACTAAATTACACCTCATAACAGATTCCCCATAAGGCATTGAATATGTATGAATTTTGAGAAACGTATGTAGATACTCTACCTGTTAGCTGCGATGGCTGGCCAGCAAAGGCAGTGTGAATTGATGCAAATAAAAGTTAAGTTCGCTTTCGCGGTTTAGTTGCTGGATTTAATCTCTTGTTCCAATAAATACTATTGGTGGCTGCAACTATCTCTTGCTGCGTTTCTATCATTATGCGCTTTTCCAATGACTCCCCTTCGATAGTTTATTCTGAGTAAGTGTTTGTATTTTCTACGGAGTGCTTTTGCGCTCTTTTCTATCTGAGGGGGATCTAATGATACACAAACATACATTATTGCGTTCAAGCGCACTGTTTGGCCTAGCCATTACTGCTGCGGTCACGTCGATACCTAGCATGTCACACGCCGCACTAAATGAACTCGTGGTGACAGCTCAGCGCCGTGCGCAAGGCATCCAATCCGTGCCTATGGCTGTCACGAGTTTCGATGCTGCAACGATTGAACGCCGCGCTTTGAAAAATGTCTCAACACTTGACCGCGTGATTCCAAATATCGTGATGAACAATAATACAGGGCAGAACAACGCCTCTAAAATGTTCTTGCGTGGTATTGGCGACGATGAATCCTGGTTTGTCGCTGATCCGCCAGTTGGTGTGTATGTTGATGATGTGTACTATGCGCGCCAAGCGGGCTCAATGCTGGACCTTTTCTCTGTCGAACGCATTGAATTTCTGCGCGGTCCACAAGGCACGCTCTATGGTCGGAACACCACTGGTGGTGCTTTGAAGGTTATCACCAAGAAACCGAACACCGATGACGCTGAGGCAGAAGGTGACGTTACGATCGGGTCCTACAATCGTATTGATGTGCGGGGCTCTGCCAACATCCCGGTCAGCGACAACACGGCTCTGCAAATTGCCGCTTTATCGCGGAACATGGATGGCTATACGCGCAATTTAACCACGGGTAAAAAGGTCAACGCGCAAGATGTGACGGGTTTAAGGGCGTCTCTCTTACACGAGTTTAATGATGATCTTGATATATTGATCACAGCGGATGTCATCAAAGATCGTTCTGATCCTGGGTACGCAACGTGGCTTGCCAATGATGGGCTGTCTCCGAGCGCGCCATTTTATGGAGACTACTTTGTCACGAGCGAATCCCCTGGATTCAATCCAAGAAATGAAATTGATATGTATGGTGTGTCCGCCACCCTCACCTATGACGGATGGGATATTGGCACAGTCAAATCGGTGACCACATATCGCAGTTTTGATCAGCAGCTTCAACTTGATGGCATTGGTTTTGAATATCTCTTAGATCAAGATCATGAGCAATGGCAGGCATCGCAAGAGTTTCAATTAACCGGTACGGCGATGGATGACCGGCTGAACTATTCCGCAGGTTTGTATTATTTCCATGAAGACAATGAAGGTGTCGCGACACAGGCCTTTGGGCTTCTTGCTCAAACACTTGCCACGAATCCGCAAGCGCATGAGAGCCTCGAAACAGATAGTTTCGCGATCTATGCCTCTGGAACTTATGACGTGACGGATGCTCTTGCGATTACCCTTGGCGGTCGATACACATATGAAGAAAAGAAATGGCAGAATAACGTCTTGCTGCCTGGCGGCGTTCAAGATGTCTGGTGTGTCAACCCAACGCAAACGGCACTTGCGGCTGCCGATGACTTTCAAGGCACCTGTACGCCGGCTGATCTGCTCGCGGGGATGATCGATTTTGAGAATGCAAGTGCAGACAATCCAGATTGGAGCGACTTTACACCCCGTCTTGTCGTCGACTATAAATTTAACGATGACTTTATGGTCTATGGGTCGGTTGCAAAGGGCTGGAAAAGCGGTTCTTTCGCAGGCCGGGTCACGCATCGCCGAGTCAATCTTTTCCAGGCATCGGTTGATCCCGAAGACAGCCTCAGTTATGAGGCTGGCTTCAAGTCAGAATTTGCAGATAATCGTGTTCGCTTAAATGCAAATGCGTTTTTGGTTGAATATTCCGATCTGCAAATCGGTGTGACGGATCCAAGTATTGGTGGGTTTACGCGCTTGACGGGCGGCGATTCCAAAGTGAAGGGCCTTGAAGTTGAATTCCAAGCGGCTGTTACAGATAACTTTGAAATCTTTGGGAATGTTGGTCTTCAGGATGCGGAGTGGGAAGAGTTCAAAGGGCCTCTGTCCACGTGCGCTGGGTTTACATCCGCTGAAGATTATAAATCTTTGGACATCAAACAAACCCCAGAATGGAGCTACCGTATCGGAGCAGATTATACAGTCCAAACGGCGAATAACGGGTCATGGTCATTTGGCGGTGATTGGACAGAAAAAGACACTTTCTATAATAATGTTTGTAACACCCCTGAAATTGGCTCCTATGATTATAAGAGTTTGAATGCACAAGTGGCGTATGAATCGGCGGATGAGCGCTGGCGTTTAACCTTGTCAGGAACAAACTTGACCGATGAAGACGTTTTTGCCGGCGGGTTTTCCTTTGGGGAATTTGCGCCAGCAAGACCAGCTTATATGTATCCGCCACGTATGATTAGCCTGAACTTTAGGTATCGGATGTAATTCCCCCGTGTGCCTAGGTTTGGTGATTGGGGTGCCTTTTTGAAATGGGCACCCCTTTTTCTTTGGGCAGGGAATATGATGTGATCAGTCTGGTTTGTTTTTGCTTAAGGATATTTTAGATGGCGCGTCCGCATATTGAGTTTATCCAATCACAATGGTTGCATTGGGAAACGCTGCCGCAAAACGCCAATATAGGACCTGTACGCTGTAAAATTTTAAGTATTGATCAAAATTCAGGGGAATGCTCTTTGTTGATCAACTTTCCCCGTGGCTTCCAGCACCAGTTACCTCACTCTCTTATGTGGCAAGAACACTATGTTTTGGAAGGTGATCTCAGTATTGACGATCATGATTTAGATGCAGATTGTTACGTCGTCGTTCCGCAAAATAAGTCACCGTTGATTACGTCTGACATTGGTGCCGTCACATTGTCCTTCTTCTCTCTGCAAGATGTTTCTGTGCATGATCAGAATGTAGAATCGTTACCCATTCACGTCACTTATACACCTGACATTCCTTGGTCAGAGGAAGGCATTGACCCAGATGTTCAATATTTGCGATTGAGCCATAAAACGCTTTGGAATCATGGCAAAGACACGGGTGAGCGGACAATTCTGCTCTCCATGGGCGCGCAGACACATCCGCCTGATTGGCAATTGCCGCAACTCTTTCACCCTTGCATCGAAGAGGCCTATTTGCTTGGTGGTGATATTATTACGGAGCGCGGCACTATGCATCAGGGTGCGTATTTTTGGCGGCCGCCTCTCATTCCGCATGGCCCGTTCGGTTCGCGCATGGGCAGCCTGTCCCTTATTCGCCTCACAGAAGGGACGCACGAAAATCTCTGGACTGATGACACGGTGTCGATAGATCCGCATCGTGCATATAACCTTGCGCTACCAAAAGAACTAAGACGATGGGTGGTAAGCGATTGGGTCCCTTCAAACGCTTATTAAGATAGACATTCACAACAGGATTGAAGTCATCATGATATCAGAAATGCGTATGCTCACGCTGGGAGTGAAGGACATAGACCGTGCAACGCGGTTCTATGCCGATGTCTTTGCGTATGAAGTGAAAGGGGAGGCGGTTTATGATGCGCAGGACGTCGTCCTCGCAAAAGCTTGGCAAATGCCACAGGGGCTAGAAGGCACATTAAGAGTGCTAGGTCCTGTCGGCGCTGAAAGTGCCCTGATACGTCTCATGAGTTTCAACACATCTGGGGAAGCCATTTGGGGGGAATACGAAAACTTTCAAGATCTTGGACCTTTTGCGATGAACATACGTGTTGCAGACATAGAGATTGCAGCGAAGCGTTTGATCGAAGCGGGTGCAACTGTAAGGTCTAAACCAACACTCTGGACATTAAGCGAGGGAGTGGGGGCTTATGAGGGGCAATGGATCGAACCCGATGGCACGTTGCTTGATGTCTTTCAAATGGTCGGTGACGGTGTGACGGATGAGATCGGTGATCTCAACGGATTCGCAAGTGCCCTCCAAACCATCGCAATTCACAATCGTGATGGGAACACAGCAAAACGGTTCTATGAAGCACTGGGTTTTGAACCTCTCTATGATCGCGTTTTTGAGGACCTTGAGTGGCTGTTGCATCTGCCGAAAGGCACGAACTTACGCAATATCAATATGCGTAAACCGGACCTTAGCTTGATCGGCCGTGTGGAGCTTGCTGAATATATTGGCTGCCAGGGAAAAGAAACACGGGACAAAGCCAAACCGCCGAATACGGGTGTCTTGTCCCTCAGTTTAGAGGTAGATGATCTCGCGCAAGCGACAGATATAATTATACAGGCTGGCGGAGAAATGATAGACGGGCCAGCATCCCTTTCGCATGCGCCCTTTGGCGCGATGTCGCTTTCGACGTTCTTTGGCCCAGACGGAGAGGTTATTGAGTTTTTTCAAAGGCATGCGTAATAGGCGCTTAAAATGTGATGATCGCAGTTTTATCAAGAGTTCAATAAGTGATAATCTCCGGTGCTTTGAACACATTTTATTTCTTTGATCATTGCTTTTGTGGCGGAAGGTAATGAGCCGCGTCTCCGGTAGCAGATGCTGACGGTGCTTCCCCAATTCACATCTTGCAATTCTAAGGCAATTAATTGTTTTGCGTGTTGTTGCGTTTTAATCAAATGGCGTGGTAACTGCGTAATAAAATCGGACCTTGCGACAAGCGCACGGGTCATCTCTACGGAATCCGTTTCTACGGCCATTTTAGGGGGAGGAAGGCCTTGTGATTCAAAAAGCGCGATCAATTCGGCGCGCCCATGCAGATAGCCTTGGCTAAAGATCCACTCTTGCCCCACTAAATCAGAAAGTAGAACAGGCTCTCTTTGTGTTAAAGGGTGCTCATTCCTTGCTATAATCTGGTATTCATCTTCAAAGAGGGGCTCAAATGCAATTGAGGGATTAACATTTTCATTCGGCAGAATGCCGACAAAAAGGTCTATTTTGCCGTTCAGAAGGTTCGTTTCCATGGCTTGAAAATTTCCCATGAGCATCGTGATAATAAGATCTTTATTGCGCTTCTTTAAATTAGCGACAGCTTGCGGTACAATATCGCAGGCGGCACTGATTCCAGACGCAATCGTGACATGGCCTGCATAACCAGATCGTAACGCTTCGATCTCCATTTTTGCATTGCGGCTTTCAAGGGAAATAAGATTGGCGTGCCGCTCAAGAGAGGCGCCGTAGATAGAGACAGTTACGCCTTTCGGACCCCGTTCAAAGAGTTCAACGCCAAGCTCTTCTTCAAGTTTTGCGAGACTCTTACTGACCGCTTGATGAGAGAGGTTGAGTTTTGTAGACGCGCGGCTAATGCTTCCACATTTTACAACTTCAAGAAAATGCCTGAGTTGACGAAATTCCATTTGCTTCCTTTTCGTTCATCTTCTGAGCGTAAAGCGAGTCTAAATACGTCTCTCGGTGGTCTCCCAATAATAATCGCGGAGTGCACGACGCAGAATTTTACCGGTTGCGTTATGAGGAAGACTGTCCACGAAATCGACGGATTTCGGTTTTTTGAAGCCGGCCAATTTTCCGTCGCAAAAATTGATTATGTCTTGTTCTGTAAGCGTATGCCCCTCTTTCGCAACGATCACGGCTTTGACGGCCTCACCCCATTTCTCTGAGGGCACACCGATCACAGCCGCTTCATATATACCTTCATGCTGCTGCAAGACCCGTTCAACCTCTGAGGGGTACACATTCAGCGCGCCACTCACGATAAGGTCTTTCTTGCGGTCAATGAGATAGATATAGCCGTCTTCATCCATGCGGCCAATGTCACCAGCAAAAACCCAACCGTTACGTATTGATTCTCTCGTGGCTTGAGGGTTGTCCCAAAAGCCGGAAATATTTGCCTCTGTACGAATCCCGATCTCCCCAATCTCACCAGCGGGTGCTGGATCGCCCTTCTCATCGAAAACTTGCACATCGACATTGGTTTGCGGTTTCCCGCACGAAAGCAATAAGTGTTCTTTACCGGGTGTATTGAGTGCCTGCCAATGATCCTCTGGCTCTAACACTGTCCCAGCACATCCCGTTTCCGTGGCGGCAAAGGTCTGGCGAAACCGACAATTCGGGAGCTTCTTCGCAGCTAACTTCAGAACAGGAACCGAAATGGGTGCCCCGCCATAGATCATGGTTTGCAAAGACGAGAGGTCATACGCATCAATATCATCTCTGCTCAGAAGCATTTGGATTGTCGTTGGCACGAGATTTGTGAAGGTGATTTTTTCACGTTCGATAAGTTGTAAGGCTTTTTGCGCTTCGAAGTTGAGAAGAAAACTTGAGCTCCCGACATAGATCGCGCAAAAGATACCGGCAATCCCTGCACCTGAATACAGAGGGGAGGGCAGCATGACTCTGTGAGGTTCACGGCTGGCAATGGCATGAACATGGATAAACATGCCAATAAGAGTGCTGCCATGCGTGTAAATCGCCCCTTTGGGAAAGCCCGTTGTGCCGCTGGTGTATAGCAGCATCGCCGGGTCATCATATGTTAAAGGCGTGTCAAGCGCTGGCTCTTGTGTATCGCCTTCCGCAACAAGCGTTTCGTATTCGAGAAATCCATCGCGTCTGAAGCCAATCCCAATCAATAAGGTGATGGCCTTTATTTGAGATGCAACGTTCCAGGCCGTTTCCGCCTGTGGTTCTGTCGTAATCAGCCCAACCGCACCGGAGTTCTCAACGATATATTGGACTTCTGGTGTCGAGAGACGATTATTCACAGTGACGATGACGCAGCCGAGTTTCTGCAGGCCAAAGAGCGCCTCGACCCATTGATGGCAATTCAGCGCAAAGAGCGCAACGCGATCACCCTTTTTAAGCCCTCTTTTGCGCATAGCATGGGCAAAGGCATTGGCGCGATCATTCACCTCTTTCCAGGTCAGGCGCGTGTCTTCAAACACTAATCCCAATTTTTGTGGCATGATTCGCGCATTGCGCGTGAGGAGATCACCCGTGCTGTGCAAACCGCCAAAGAGAGGCGCTTCAGTTTTGTTATATTGCATTGCAGCATTAGGGGTGGTCATAGTGTATCCATTGAGAATAACTGAACATCCCTTGGGCTAATCAGCAAATGATGACGTGAAATTGATGTACATCAATGGGTGTGCATTCTGTTCTTCTTTGATGTAATTTAGCTCATAACGAGACCTATTCCAGAGTTGCGCCGTGTCTGTTTTGCTGCGATATGAAAATTTAATCTGTGTGAGCTGCTTTGGCCGCAAATCATCATTTTGTTCTGCCGTCGTTGATGACATCATCCCAGAGCTTTACGCACTTGCGACGGAAAAGACCTATGCGGAAGGGCGCACCATCCTGTTGGAGGAGGATCCGGCCGATGCTGTTTTTGTGTTGCGAAATGGGTGCACATCTATTTCAAGATTAACGGTTGATGGCAAACGGCAGATCTTATCCTTTCAGTTCCCAGGCGATTTTTTTGGCCTCACATCCGAGGACACGTATCATTACTCCGTTACAACACTCACAGAGGCATTAGTGTGCCGCTTTGACCGTAAACTTCTCGAAGACTTCATTATTCAACATCCTGAAGTGGACCGTACCTTGCGCTTTCTGCAAACACGTCAATTAGACAGCGCGTATGAGTTACTTTTTTCACTCGGTCGAAAGAACGCCATCCAAAAACTTGCAGCCTTTATTTGGTTTGTGAGTTATCGTCATCGTAAACTTGGATTGCCAGATAGTCCTATTCATTTGTCTATGGCGCGCATTGATGTTGCTGATTTTCTGGGGCTTACCATAGAAACTATCAGCCGAACCTTCACTGAATTACGCGAAATGGGCGTGATCGATACACCGGATGATGCTTATGATGTTCATATCCTTGACCATCAGGCCCTCCGTGAGATCGGTGTCGTTCCTGTTGAACCATCATCTAGCCATAATACGACCGTCGAATATATTCCTGCTAAAAAGTAAGTAAGTGCAGGTATTTACGGTAGTTATTTTTTATCTCCCATTGATGTACATCAATGGGCCACGGCTGCTCACGTATCAATTTGTAAACTCATTTTTTTCCAAGTTCACTCTCTGGAGGGGTTAGCCGTTTGCCTAGAGTCATAGATATTGTTGTTAATTTGTGGACGGCAGAGGTTACGCAAAACTATCCCAAACACCTTGATGAATTTTGGGATTTGATTGCCTCGAGTCGTGGCAAAGATAAATTCTCTGGAAATGAAACCACTCAAAAAGGCATCACATTAGACGAAGAAATACGCGAAATGGATGATGCAGGTGTCGAAAAGGCGCTGCTTTTGGCAACCACGGGTGGCGATGTTGGGTCTGCTATATTTTTTGAAAAGCATATCGATATTATTCATCGTATTTGTCAAGAACATCCCCAACGCTTTAAAGGCATTGTCGGCATCAACCCTTCTAATATCATGGAATGGATTGGCAAATTAGAGAAAGGTGTTCGAGAATACGGCTTTGTTGGCGCGCATATTTATCCGCATTGGTTTGGCAAAGCGCCTGATCATCGTGTGTATTACCCTTTTTATGCAAAATGTGCGGAACTGGGTGTACCTGTCCAGATTCAGGTGGGGCATTCTATGCAATGGTTTCTTGAAACTGTTGCCCCTCCGATAGTGTTAGACAAAATCGCCATTGATTTTCCTGATCTTAAACTAATCGGGATACATACCGGACATCCGTGGACTGAGGAAATGATCTCGATGGCATTCAAGCATAAGAATGTCTTTATCGGAACAGATGCGCACGCGCCGCAATACTGGGATAAGTCACTTGTCAAATTTATCAATAGCCGCGGTCAGGATAAAGTTTTGTTCGGCACCGATTGGCCGATCATTGGGTTTGAGCGCGCACTGAAGGAAATTGAAGAACTAGACTTGCGTGACATTCCTAAGCAAAAGCTCCTCTGGGACAATGCGATTCGCGTTTATGGACTTGAGGATTGGGTTTGATGTTCAAAGGTGATGGGAAGGATTTGATATGCCAAAAGTAGAAGATGACGCCTCAAGACCGCCGGAGGTTCAAGAGTGGATTGATGCCGAGCTTAAAGAACAACAGGTTCGCTATGAAACGATTGTGCAAGAGATGAACATTGATCTTGCGCCACAACGCGACATCTGGGTGCAAGAATTTTTTGAGCGGCTGCAAACGCGTGGGACCAATGTGCATTCCGACATGATGCGCGTTGTGAAAAAGGACGAGATCCCCGTGCGTCCCGATCGTCCATTCAAAGTGGTTTTTTAGAGTAAGAAAAAATTCAATCAGAAGACAGAGTTATTTGGGAGAAAGAAAACATGGCCCGCCCACATATAGAACCTTATTGCGAGCTTGATTTTAATTATAAGGAAATGACACTCCCCGGGTTTCCGAAGGGTATGATGTACAAAATGCTCAGCATGGACACGGATAATGGGTCCTGCACAATGAAAGTGATGTTGACGCCAGGCTATAAGCGTAAACCAGGATTGAGTTATTCTGAAATGGAGATTTATGTTCTCGGTGGGTCTTTTACGCTTGGCGACCAGTTGTGCCAGGAGGGGGAATATATCTTCGTGCCTGCTGGTATGTCTCTGCCTGCGATGACATCAGAAAACGGTTGCGAGGTCTTGTTCTATTACAATACTGGCGAACCCAGTTTTGTCGAATCTGATACCCATCATCCTTATGCGAATATTGAAGGGTATTCTCATGTCAACGCCCTGGAAGGTTTGAGTTGGTTTTCGCCCAATGTTCAACCTGGCCCTGCGCCCGGATGCCTCATCAAGATGCTCAAATACAATGAGCGCACGCATGCAATGACGTTTATGTATTGTATGACGCCGAATTACTGGCAAGACAATATTTCATACCATGATTGCGCCGAGGAATCGTATCACATCTGGGGTACCTCTTGGATGATGCAATTTGGCGATCTTCCTACGGGGGGTTACTTCTGGCGCCCGCCCTATATCAATCATGGTGCCTTTGCAAGTAAGCACGGCACATTGGCGCTCGGGCGTGTGGACAGTGAAATCTTTAATCATTTTCACTTCAACCCATTTACGACTCCGGAGGAAAATGAAAATCGTGCCGTTGCTCGCATGTATCGTCAAAATCCGATGATGTACAAATGGATGCTTTCAAAAGGCCACAACCATCCTCATGGCCCAGAAGATTTCGAATTTCCGCATGCCCACGATGACGGGCATCACGAGCACGGTCCTAACTTTGGTCATACCAGCGATGGCAGGTAGGTGTATGCGTTATGCCTAAGAAGTGAAGACGCATATGAACTTAAGTAGTAGGTGAATATCAATCCATGTTGCGTTAGGGCGGTTCTGTGTCGAAAAAAGATTATGATTTGGTGATCAAGAACGTACGTGTTGTTCGTCCGCAGAGATCATCGGTGGATTGTTTGGATATTGCTATCGCAGATGGCAAGTTTGCGCGTCTTGCACCAGATATTGCAGGCGATAAAGCACATGCGGTTTATGATGGCCACAATCGGCTGGCCTTCCCTGGTGTGACCGATGCCCATATGCATACAGGTATCTATGGTCCTTTAGCGGAGGACGCTATATCGGAAAGCCGGGCGGCGGCGCAAGGCGGGGTGACAACCAGCCTGAATTATTTTCGCACGGGGCAATACTACCTGAATAAGGGCGGGCCTTATGCGGAGTTCTTTCCAGAGGTCCTTGATATTTCCGAGGGTCATTTCTGCGTTGATTACGCCTATCACCTGGCGCCGATGGACAAAAAACATATCTCTGAAATCGCAATGTTGATTGATAAACATGGGGTGACGTCATTTAAAATCTATATGTTCTATGGTGGCCATGGT
>JANQLI010000099.1 GCA_028280675.1 Alphaproteobacteria bacterium | reverse complement strand
CCGCCGCCGATTTTTTCCATCGCGGTTTTCGCCGTGCCACGTGAGGCACGCCCCATCCCCGTCATGGCAAGGGTGAGATGATGCCCGCCCCCTGCACGCTGACTGACATAGTGCGCCAGGCAATCACTTGGCACCACATCATAGCCGGTGCCGGGCATGAGCATGATTCCCGCCTCTTTAGCTTGCTCATCCAAGCGATGACAGCGCTCGAACACTTCAATCTCACCGGTGATGTCAAGATAGTGGGTCTTAGTGCGCAAACACGCCTCGACCATTGGCCTCCAGGTTTTCGAAAAGGGCCCGGCTGCATGCAGCACGACATCAACATTTGCCAAAGCTGCGTCTAATTTATCCGTTTGATCGAGGGTAAAAGCATCAAATGTCAGGCCCAGAGGGTCAGCCACCGCTTGTAACTTATCGGCTGATCGACCGGCCAGAATGGGGGCAATGCCTTTCGCCTTGGCCTCGGCGGCGATGAGTTTCCCGGTATAGCCGGTTGCTCCATAGAGCAAGAATGTCTGCGACACGCGACTCTCCTTCTCCCACCCCATTGACATCTCCCCGGAGCACGATACACGAAAAAAAGGCCAAAGCAATCAGTGGGATAGGATAGAGGCGCGGAAATATGCACAGGTCATACGAAAACAGCCGCTGCAATGGAGCAGCGGCTTAAAACATGCTGTGTTCTGTGTAATAGGCCCAAAGCCCAGATTATGAAGGCTTAGCCTTGACGGGCTTTAAAGCGCCGGTTGGTTTTATTGATCACGTAAACGCGGCCTTTGCGACGCACAATACGGCAATCGCGATGGCGATTCTTCAAAGATTTCAATGAGCTACGTACTTTCATCGGTCACTCTCGGTCTAGCAATTCTGTGCGGCGGCCTATTCAGGCACCGGGAAAGCGCGGAACTTAGTGCCGCAAAGCCGCTCTGTCAACCGCTAAGGGCTCGGGTATGCCCGCAGCCATTTTTGCGTGATGCCATACACTTGCCATAGACGCCCGCCACACTTGGTCCTAGGCTAACCACGCCATAAAGCCGGGGAGAGACACATGATCCAAGGAGAGCGGGACCCACGACATTTCCATGCCTGGATGGTCGGAATGCTGTTGGCCGTTCTTCCCCTTACGCAATTAGCAGGCCAAGATACTGCCGCGCCGCCTTTTGACGATCCTTTTGCCCCGCCTCTGCAACAAGAGAGCGGAGAAGATGTCGATCTTGAGCTTGTGCTCGCGGTCGATATTTCATTTAGCGTTGACATAGTGGAAGCGCAGACACAGCGCGAAGGCTATATGGCCGCGCTTACACATCCCTCAGTTCTGAAGGCCATTGAGTCGGGCTTTCTTGGCAAAATCGCCGTAACCTATGTGGAATGGGCGGACAGTTATTACCAAAACCAACTTGTCGATTGGATGGTCATTTCGGATGAACGGAGCGCGCATGCATTCACATCACGCTTAAGCACGGTCCCGCTTAACCGCGCGTACTACACCTCGATCAGCCATGCCATTGATCATGCCGTGTCCCTCTTTCCCAACAATGGATACCGCGGAACACGCCAAGTGATTGATATTTCAGGTGATGGCAAGCAAAACCAAGGACGTCCCTTAGCCGAAGCCCGGCAAGCGGCGATTGATCAAGGCATTGTCATTAATGGCTTGCCGATCCTCAATGATCGCCCGCAGCCCATTGGCGTGGGCACACCAAAGGAGATGAAGTTGGACCTCTATTACAAAGACAATGTGATCGGAGGGCCAGGCGCCTTTATTGTCGCTGCGGAAAATTTCGATGACTTCCGGTCCGCCATTTTGTCGAAACTGATCCGTGAAATTGCCGAAGCGCCAAAAGCCGAACAACACGCACATGCGAAAGCGGCGCAGCACGTGGCGGCATATCGCACAAAACGCCATGATTAAGATTCGCATGCAATCTCTTGCAGCACATGCCCGACACGTCTAGGAGTAAAGAGAAGAAGTCTGAGGGGGATGAAACGTAACATGAGTCGTCTGGCCGCTATTTTCACATCACTGTTTGTTTTCGCCTGCGCTGCGACGCCCAATGCGCCTGCCCAGAGCGCAAGCACTGCCACAGATGCCTATACGGCCCGCATGGATCAAGAGGGATTGTCTTTTGCCGACTGGCTGACAGTCTATCGCGACTATGCGATTGCCAAAGGCATTCAACCACAAGTGATCGACATCGCTTTCGCCGGATTAACATTAGATGAGAGCATCATCACATCAGATGAAAAACAGCCTGAATTTGAACGTCAAATTTGGGAGTATTTGAATGGCGCCGCATCCAACTATCGCATTCAAAAGGGCAATGAAAAACTTGCGCAAAATGAAAGCCTGTTTGATGCAATTGAAAAGCGCTATGGAGTGTCGCGTCACACAATCACAGCGATTTGGGGATTGGAAAGCAGCTTTGGCGCTGTGATGGGCGACAAAGGCATCTTCCGGTCTCTCGCAACACTCGCCTATCGTGGACGGCGCACCGCGTTTGGGCGTGAACAATTGTTTGCCGCCCTGACGATTCTCAACGAAGGCTATGCCAGCAAAGACCAGATGGTTGGCTCCTGGGCGGGCGGCATGGGGATGACGCAATTTATCCCAAGCACGTATCTTGGATATGCCGTTGATTACGACAAAGACGGCAAAAAGAATCTGTGGAAAAATCTCGGGGATGCGTTTGCGTCCACTGCAAACTATCTTTCGGAATCAGGATGGCGCGAAGGTGAAACGTGGGGCCGCGAGGTTGTCCTGCCGTCAGACTTTGATTACTCCCTTGCCGATAAAACTATCGTGAAATCTGTGAGCCAATGGCGCGCGCTCGGCATATCGGCTGTGCAGGGAACAAATCTTGAGGCTGACAACAACCGCATAGCGTCCTTACTCATTCCGGCAGGCTATACCGGACCTGCCTTTTTGATCTATCCGAATTTCCAGGCCATTTTGCGCTACAACAATTCGACCGCCTACGCCCTTGCGATTGGCCATTTATCGGATCGCTTAAGTGGCGGCAACGCCATTCAAGGCGTATGGCCTGTGAATGAAAAAGGGCTTTCGCGGGATCAACGCATGGAATTGCAAGACTTATTGACCTATCTCGGCTATGACCCTGGGATTGTGGATGGCATTATCGGCGCCAATACGCGGCGCGCGGTCCGCCTTTATCAAGAAGATAATAATCAGCCTGCGGATGGATTTGTCACGCAATCTCTTCTGGAGCAAATGCGCACATCAGCCTCCAATTAAAAAGGGCGCATCCTTCGGGGATACGCCCTTCAATCTTGACGTGCGAAAACCTTAGTCAGGATTTGCTGCATTATAAGCGCGAATGGCAGCATTCATTTCTTCGGCAAGCATCGTGACCTTATCTACTATATTACTGTCAACAATGTTCACAGCTTGATTGTGTTGCTCAGATAAGCCATCACCCATTCCAGAGACTGCTGCATTTAGACAATCTTGATAGTCTTGAACCGCGGAATCATATGCCGCAACAGCATCACGTGCTGCGAGCACTTCTTCAACTGTTGAAGTTGAGCCATCAGGCACGCTAGGTGCCGCCGGCTCAACACAGTCTGAAGCTCCAGGAATTTCCGTCAGCAAGACTTGCGCCCCTGCCAAAGTCATATCTTGCGCTGATGCCGCGCTTGCCACCATCCCCGCAGCCGCGGTGATCATTAAGAACTTCTTCATACTTGAAAACCCTCCAATTAGCAGATCTTGGTCAACCCAAGCCCCATTGCGGGCAAATTAGAGCGTCTTGCGCCCCCCTGCAACGGGAATCCCGGAATAATTTGTCCCACGCTTTCCTTTTGTAACGGCTTTTTGGCGATTTCATGACAAGCGTTCCCCGTCAGAAAGCACGAATTTTGGCTATTTTCCGGGACTTTTCTCAGAATCCTTCACCCAACATTAAGTATTCATCGCCATGATGCCGATCAGAGACCTGCGGCTCACGCGCCAGCGCGGACCAGGAGGATAAAAGAAAAAAGATTCCTCAAGGAATCACAAAGTGAATGTGTGCGGTTAAATGGTTCAACTCGGCGGTGTAGTCATTGTGTTTATCATGGTGTTTGGCGGCTTCATGCTTGCCGGTGGCCATTTTGATGTGATCATCCAGGCGGCGCCTTTTGAGCTGATCATTATCTTAGGCGCAGGGATTGGCGCCTTCATCATCGGCAATAGCACGCATTCCGTGATGCAAACGCTGAAAGATTTCGGCAAGTTTATATCGGGACCAAAATGGAAAGACTCGGATTACACTGATCTTTTGTGCCTTCTCTTCCTTTTGACGAAAACCATGAAATCAAAAGGGGTGATCGCCCTTGAAGCGCATATCGAAAATCCGGAAGAGAGTTCCATCTTTTCACGCTACCCAACGATCATGAAAGATCACTTCGCGCTTGATTTCATCTGCGACACGCTGCGCATGATGACCATGAACTTTGAAGACCCGCATCAAGTCGAAGATCATATGGAGCGCCAGCTTGAAAAGCACCATCACGAAGCGTCCCATCCGGCCCATGCTGTTCAAAATCTTGCGGATGGATTACCAGCTCTCGGCATTGTCGCCGCTGTGCTTGGGATTATTAAAACCATGGGCGCCATTACCGAACCACCTGCTGTGCTCGGGAAAATGATTGGCGGTGCGCTTGTGGGAACCTTCCTTGGCGTGTTTATGGCCTATGGCTTCGTTGCGCCAATTGCCGCGCGGCTGCAGCAAGTGTATGACGAAGAGGCGCAGTTTTACGCCATCATCCGCGACGTGCTTGTCGCCCACCTTCATGGCAATGCCGCACAGATTTCCGTCGAAATCGGCCGCGGCAACGTTCCGACCGATATTCAACCATCCTTCATGCAGCTTGAAGAAGCATTAAATGAGATTCCGCCCGAAGTGGGGTAATCCATTGAAACATTGAGAGCTGGCCTCTAAGTCGCCGCGTGTTTTGCGGCCCCGACTTTGCGTTGCGCAACCACCAAAACAAGATATGTCAGCAACACGTAAAAGATATAATAAGTGGGGTAGCGGGCAAGAACCGTCTCGGATGCGCCAACCCATTCTGCATAGGTGAACAACATCAGTGTAATTATGAAGATGACGATAGAGGCAATCCAGAACCGCCGTGGCAGCCATAAGGCTGTAGGTGTTTCGCCGCCCCAGCGCCAGCCGAACCAGAACACACCAGCAAGACAATAAAGCAATTCACCGCTGATTTGATTAAACACCCATGATTGGGAAGAAAAAGGCGATCCCGGCACGTAAAAAACAAACAACATCATGAGACCAAGAGGAACCGCAATGGCCGCAATGAGATGCCCATTGGCATTGTGCACAGTATCTGTCATTTGGGTTCTAGATGGGTTCTCGCCCATGATGTCCTCAACGTGAATCGCCCGTCACCAAACCAGAAACGGCCCCGGAAGGAAAGGATAATTTCGCCTTCCCCTGCCATCATAAAACGGCCCCATTTCACAGGAACAGTCAGTTCAACAGACTTCTCAATACATCTATGGAGGGGCGCATGACGCACCACGTCACGAAACTCATAACAGGCGCGGCTTTGCTGGGTATCAGCGTAATCAGTTCGGCCCATGCGGGTGATCGCTATCAAATGCAAACTGTGGATCAAGGGATCATCCGGTTAGACACCGAAACCGGCCAGGTCTCACAATGCACATTTGAGGGCGATGCGTTGGTTTGCAAAACAGCGACGGAAGATGAAACATCCACCTCACAAGAAGTTCTGCGCCTGAGAGCCGAAAATGAGGAACTGCGGAAGCGCCTTGCGGAACGTGGTGGCGATATGCCGACCGATGCTGAAATTGAACAAACCGTGTCGATGATTGAAAAACTGACGTCTGCCTTTCTTGAAGTCATTAAAAACCTGAAAGATGATATGAATGAATTAGAAAGTGCAAACTGACTAAGCGTCAGCACGCACACGCGGATAAAAAAGCGAAATTTTTCCATCTAACAAAGTAATATTGAGCGGAGTCTTTCCCGCAGCATCGCCATCCACCTGCACTGGGGCACCGTGATCCGCATGCGAACGGATCGTGATGTGATGCGCATGAACATGGATCAAATTTTTCAGAGAGGCCACACGATCAAAGGCGAGCGCAAAAGCAAACGTCAGTAAAGCCCTGCGCCCGCTTTCCTTTAACATACACACTTCGAAAGATGGGGAGGTCAAATCCGTATCGGGCGCAAGGATGCTCGCCCCGCCATAACGCTGCGCATTACTGACAACAACGGTTGTTGTGCTGTAATGAGTCCCATCAATCGTCACGTCGAGCAATGGCAGTTTGTTTTTCACCCACGTTTTAAGAGCACTCCACGCATAAGCCCCCTTACCTGTCCAACGCTTTAATTGCAGATCCACATTGGCCACGGCTTGCGAATCAAATCCCACACCCACCATTAAGAAAAACGCTCGGTTATTGACAAGACCAATGGAGATTGCTGTCTCTTCACCATGTAATATGGCGTCTGCGATTGCCTGTGGATGTGACGCTAAGCCCATTTCCAACGCAAGCACATTCGCAGTGCCAAGCGGAATAATGCCTAATGCCCCACCCTCTGCGCGCACCAGGCCGTTTATGGCTTCATTGATGGTGCCATCTCCACCCGCAACAGCAAGGCGTTTTCCATCCGATGTGACGCCTGACTTACGGGCATCATGGGTAAAGTCATAAGCATAACGTTCTGCATCGCCAGCTTGATGCGTTGGCAAGATAGTCACGACGGCTCCCGCCGCATTCAGCGCATCGACAATGCAGTCCAGACGTTTCTTCTGGCGATTGCCAGCGGCTGGATTAAAGATGATGGAGACGTCCATTAACAATTATTATGTAGCGAGATGTGTTTTAACCATCACGCCGCGCGCCGCTGCATCACGCGCAAAGTGAAGTAGATCGCCAAAGACACGATATGGGCACCGATCATAATTTGCAGCCATGTCCAATGCGCCGCTTTAAACGCAAACAAGCCGGGCAAAAGGCCGAAGAGAATGATTTGCGAAAAAGCGATAAAGAGAAACGCAGCGACACCCCAAGCCTTTTGTTGAAAAAGGCCAATCGCAGCAATGACACTCAGCGTGCCATACACAACGTCACTGATCTGCCACGAAAGCCATGAATCCAGCCATGGCATCTCGCCAAATCCCAGAATATGACCAATATGCCGAAGCGCGCCGATCACATAAAAGACGGCAAGGATACGTAAAAAGATTGCCATGCGCCTAAGCCCTTTCTTGTCTGCGCCAGAGTATATCGCGATGTAGGCTGCATGTGAGGCTTTTCATCGCTATGTCCATTCTTCATACACAACTCAATGCCGCGATACACCGTATGGTGCGGCAGCTCAGCAGGTCCTGGAGATAAAAAGGCCCTCACGAAAAGGGCCTGTGAGAATATATCTGCAACGGATCAGCCTTCCGCTAACCATTTTTGTTTGGCGCTGAAACCTTGTTTCCAGAGCCACGTATCCGTTAGCAAAATCTTTTCGGGAATCACGCGCAAGACCTGGCGTTCAAATGGCTTACTCGTATCCATCGCGAGATCATGCATCCATTCATACCAGCGGAAAACCTTCATGCCATGATCCCATCCCTCGGCATGCGGTTCAATAATTTCTGCTTTACCGAACACTTGCACACCGGTCGCCGAATGCCAGCCATGATAATTCCCATGGACGGCGACGCAAATACTCGGATCTCTCTGCAATGCTTTCAGCTTCGGCGTGCCGGGGTCCGGCAGCATGAAAAGCTCAAGCCCATAGGCGTAATATTCGATCGGACTGGCAATAGGCCCGTTTTTCCCAACCGTCGCCATCACACACATATTGTGACGCCCAAGGATTTGTTGAATGCGATCCTCCAATTGGTCGCGTGGCAATGCGTCCTCCGGCCAAGGCGGGCCCTCGACCCATGGGTAAGCGTAACTCATGACATTGTCTCCTTTGTCGTCACGTATTTATGTCTCCTATGTGCGCAGAATAGCACGCACCTATGCATGCGCCTGCCCCGTCTCCCCGTCCCATCCACATAGAAGATACTTTAACCTCTTTCCCTCCCCCACGACGTTACAAAGCCGTCGTTATAACGTCACGTGCGTTGCGTAGACATTGTGGTTGGGGAAATGGGGGGACATGACATGCACGACTTTACAGCCACCATTGTCTTCAGCTTGTTGCTGCTTGGCTATGGCTTGATTTCCGAGATGTTGGAACGCAACAGCATCACAGGTCCGATGGTGGCTGTGAGTGTCGGCATCGTCTTGGGCAGTGCCGGATTGGGGCTTTTTGAGGGAAATCTCACCGGCGATCTGACGCAACTTCTCGCGCAATTTACATTGGTCATTATTTTATTCACTGACGCTGCAAAACTGCGCCCGCGCGAACTTCTGCGTCATCCGACAATTCCCTTACGGTTACTGATGATTGGCATCCCGCTTAGCATGCTCTTTGGTTATATTTTTGTGCGGAATACTTTTCCCCTTCTTGATTCTTGGCCTGCCTTGCTGCTCGCCGCTCTGCTCACCCCGACCGATGCCGCGCTTAGCGAACAAACCGTTTCGGATAAGCGCGTGCCGAAATTTATGCGTCAATCTCTCAACGCTGAAAGCGGGCTGAATGACGGATTGATGCTGCCTGTGATCCTGGTGTGTAATGAGCTTGCAAAATTGCAAGCCGAATTACGTTTTCCACCCCGCAGTATCGACATGGATAAATGGATGGAGTTCGTCACCAATCAACTGGTGCTTGGACCCGCTGTCGGGATCACAATTGGATTGATCGGAAGCATCCTCATTGGCAGCGCCACGAAGCGTCATCTCATGGGCGATACGTATCAGCGTCTGGCGGCCCCTGCGCTCGCGATCCTCGCCTTTGTCGGCGCGGAACTTTTCCATGGCAATGGATTCATTGCAGCCTTCCTCGCAGGGCTTTTCTTCATCGGCGCCAACGAAAATGTGCGGCATAACATTGAAAGCTTCGGAAAGGCGGAAGGCGAACAACTCTCCCTTTTGACATTTTTACTGTTTGGCGCGTTTATGCTGCCGGAACTCCTTCCCAAAATTGATCCGTATGCTGTGTTTTATGCAATCATGAGTCTGACCGTGATACGCATATCGTCGGTGTGGATTTCCCTATGGGGATCGGGCCTTGATTGGCGCGATAAACTCTTCGCCGGATGGTTTGGCCCCCGTGGCATCGCCTCCATGCTGTTTTTGGTGATTATTCTGGACGATCTCACTTTCATCGCCAATACAACGGTCAAAGAAACAGTGGTCTTAACCGTTCTGTTTAGCATCTTCGCGCACGGGATGACAGCCGGTCCTGCCGTGCGCTGGTACATCAAAACGAACGGCCCAGCAGACCGCCGACCAAGTGCTGGTTGGATTCCGCAGTGGGACCGCGTGCGTCACACAAGCGAAGAATCAAGGTAATCAGATAAAAAACCATTCCTCACCACCAAGCTAAAAGTGTCAGGACATTTTACAACGCCCAAAGGCCAATAATTCTAAGTCATTGATTTTAATAGTAAATACAAAATGGCATCCTTTTTGCTTAATACTCACTAATTCTAAAATACGAAACTTGAGTTATTTGGAATTGATTGAGTAAAGTTTTATAGTATTTATCAAAGTAGGGGAGCCACAATAATGAAGGCTTTATCTTCCATCATTGTTTCCGGTATTATTGGGATGTCAATGATCACATCGGCCAGCGCAGCGGTCATTTTTTCCGAGAGCTTCGAAGAACCAGCAAATACACTTGATTGGCAGGTTTATCAAAATTTCGGCAATTGGGCGGCAACAAGCGGTGCTGGTATTGAAATCCAACAATCCGGCGTAGCAGTGAATGCGCATACTGGAAATCAATATGTCGAGTTGGATAGTGATTCCATCCGTGGGGGCACGAACAATTCAAGCAATTCGTCCATGACCACCAAACTTAATCTCGGAGCAGGCACATACCTGCTGACGTGGTATTACCAGCCAAGAACAGATGCAAAAAATGACAATATCATTAATGTGTTTCTTGACGGTGCGTCCGATTCCATCGGGACAAATCTGTTGACCTCAGTCGATGGCAGTCAACCAGCGACGTGGACAAAGATCACATCATCTTTCTCTGTGGATGGCAGCGATAATCTATACGGACTGACATTCAGCGCGGGCGGTGACGCAAATACACTTGGTGGCTTCGTTGATACGGTTTCATTAGAGCTGACCGATCGGCCTGTGCCTGTTCCTGAACCCTCAGTGATTGGACTCTTTGGACTTGGCCTTGTTGGCTTAGGCGTACTGCGCCGCCGCAAAGAACGGATCTAGTCGAAACGTATTTGAGAATACAAATATGAATAAAAGCGGCGGCTCACAAGAGCCGCCGCTTTTTTATTTTGCGCAAGCAAACACAACACAACGATGTTTTTGCAAGAAAGAGAAGGGCCACACTATAGAAAACTGTTTTGTTAAATTTAATGGATACGGCGATCAATTAATTTATCATATATACGTCGGAAGATATTTTTCTGAGTTAGGGCACAATACACGTCTATGTTATTTGTGATACAATGCCATATATGCCCATCGGAATATACAAGCACAAGCCCACCATTGCGATCAGACCTGAACGCAGCGAGAACAGACCGCATTTTGCGCCCAAGGTGCACCCAAACTTTATAATCCTCAACTGCATGATGAGCGCAACATATAGATTTCGAGGAACTTAAAAATTGGGTGCGTCGGCGCCCCGGCCGTTGGCAGCCACGCTTCAAGACAGAACCTGGAACTGGAATAGGTCTAGAGAAAAGGAGATGGGGCAAATCGATCGAAAAACAACAGAGACTAAGTAAGATAATCAAAATAAGAATACTCAATACGAAAATCAGATTATCGCACATGATTCTTAGTTATGCCTCAATGCTTCGTCAGCAACAGTTAGGGGATTCTAGTGGTCTTGTTAATCTGACGAACTTCGTTGCCTGGCGAATTTAATCGGACAAATACAGCAAAGGCGAACAACAACGCTTGAATACTTCCAAGCAATACAAATGGCGCATAGGGAGCCCAAGAATCAAACAATCTACCGCCCACTGCGGTCGCAAACAATATACCCAACGCACCAAAAATGCCACTGACACCAATTACTGTACCTCTTTCTTCAGGTGCTGCTTCTTGACCGACCAAAACAACTGACGCCATGATCGCACTATTAGCCCCAATACCAAGTAAAATAAAGAAAGGTAACATGGCATAGTCTAATGGAGAGGTTATAATTGACATCGAAAGAAATCCAAGAGCTGCAAGTCCGAGCGATATTGCAACGCCAGTTACTCTATTTACGCGATCCAGAATCATTCCGAAGAGAGGCGCCCAAATAAGCGCTACGCCATTTGAGACGGCTATAACAATAACAACCCTCGACAAAGCTTCTGCGGTAGTTATTCCATCGAGATTGCCAACTTGGATAGCCCATAGTGAAATAAACAATCCATTTATTGCGAGGTCTGATCGGGCGGTAAACGCACATCCATACGAAAGTGCAATACGCGGGTTTTTCGCAGAGCGTAAACCTCTTCTGAGAAGGTCCATAGGCCTTGGTTGTTTATGGCGGTTGATAGCACTACTATCTTTTAGACCAAACGTAAAAATCACTGCCGACAAGATACAAATCACACCGGCACCGCCAAGTGTAAATTTACCGGCAGTAACGGCATCCATTCCTGATTCGGTCAATATCTTTGGCAAACTACCCATAAATCCAGCAACTGCGACAATCCCTAACCCATTCATGATTGAGGTAAAACCAATCATTTTGCCGCGTGACTGTTCTTCAGGATAATCATTCTGAATTGTAATGGCGGCAGCCACCGTCGCCGCGGCGCCAACCGCATATATCAATCTGTAAAAAATAAGTTCAGGAATACTTGTCGCAAATGGGTACAAACCATAACCGATTCCGATCAACAATGTTCCAGCTATCAACACAACTTTACGCCCAACACTGTCTGAAAGCGCTCCGAATGGTCCCAGCAAAATAACAGCTGTGATTTCAGTCCAAAACGCTAGATCACCAGCAATTTTTCCTTGCTGGTCTTCCGGTAATCGTAGGTGTTCAGTTAAAATAAATCCTTGTACAAAGTTCATAGCAGCCATCATACCAACGCATATAAAGGCGGCATAAATGTATGTCCAAAAATTAATCCGGCTTACGCCTGATACCAAATTGATTGATGCTATGCGCATAAGCTTACCTTCCTCAGCGATATGAACTCACGATAAATCTTCGGGGACAAACGCCCTAGCGCTGCGAAAATTGAATCTTGTATGAGGGTATTGAGCAATTGGCTGACGCAAACACCCAATATTTCTATTTTATCTGAGCGTTAATAGCTCAGGGTTGTTGTCTGACATTATCGCTGACGTATCGCCCGCAGATAAAGCTAAGCCAAAGGTTTTATTCAAGTTCACAATTTTAAGTATGATATCCGCTAGGCTTTTGCGGCTAATTGAGGCGAGTGTATTAGGGTCCTTCGTTAAAAAACCAGACGTCGTTTTCTCATCATCATTAAGATGCCCAGGACGTACGATTGTGAAAGTTAAACCTGATTCCCTGAGGTGATCTTCTGCTTTGGTTTTTAGCTCAGCTCGTGATCCTAGTATCGGGACAAGTTGTTCTGGTAAAGCCACACGGCTTTCGCCTGCACCAACACTTGTGACCAAAACAAACCTTTCAAGATTAGCTTTTTTGGCAGCGTCGATAATGTTCTTATTGCCCTCATAATCAGCAGGTAACTCTTCGTCAAACTTTCCACCCAATGCGCTGATGACAACATCTTCAGTATTTGCTCCTGCGAATACTTTTTCTAGTTCAGAATCATTCATTACATCTGCCGTAAGAACGTCTACATTTAGGTTATTCAGTGGTTTTACATCGCTCGTACTTCTCGCAATAGCGATTACACTTTTTCCTTGTGCGATTGCGAGTCTTGCGATTTCAAAACCTGCCCCACCGGTCGCCCCAAATAGATACAATTTGCCTTGATACTTCATTATTCGCGCCGAACTGTT
>JANQLI010000248.1 GCA_028280675.1 Alphaproteobacteria bacterium | reverse complement strand
ATCATCGCGAATCGCTGCAACCTCTTCAGGGGTGATTTCCGGATCTGGATTGGCGCAGGCAAAGATAATCGGATTGTCTGCCATGCTGCGCACCATGTCCGGTGTGAAGGCGCCTTTGACCGAAAGGCCAATCGCCACATCTGCGCCGGTCATAGCCTCTTCTAATGTGCGTGCATCGGTTTTGACTGCATGGGCCGACTTCCATTGGTTCATGCCCTCGGACCGCCCTTGATAGATCACGCCTTTGGTGTCGCACAGGATTGCATTGTCATGGGGCAGCCCCATGGCCTTGATCAATTCCAGAACCGCAATTCCTGCTGCGCCAGCCCCATTGACCACAACTTTCAAGTCATCAAAGGTTTTACCAGCAAGGTCCATCGCATTAATCAAGCCGGCTGCACTGATAATCGCTGTGCCATGCTGGTCATCGTGAAAGACAGGAATGTCCATAAGCTCGCGCAGCTTTTGCTCGACGATAAAACTTTCCGGCGCCTTAATGTCTTCAAGATTGATTCCGCCAAAAGACGGGCCGAGATACCGCACGCAATTGATGAATGATTCGGCGTCTTCCGCATCCACCTCGATATCGATCGAATCCACATCGGCAAAGCGTTTGAATAACACCGCCTTGCCTTCCATCACCGGTTTTGACGCCAACGCCCCCAAATTACCAAGACCGAGGATAGCGGTTCCATTCGATACCACGGCGACCACATTGCCTTTGTTGGTGTAGTCATAGGCGGTGTCAGGGTCTTCTGAGATGGCGCGCACAGGGGCAGCGACGCCCGGCGAGTAAGCGAGCGAGAGGTCGCGCTGCGTCGCCATAGGTTTGGTTGGCGTGACTTCGAGTTTTCCAGGCTTGCCATTTTTATGAAAGGCAAGGGCTTCTTCGTCGCTGGAGAGGCGTTCGCGTTTTGCCATATGTTTCACGGCCTTCTTTTATGCGTGCGCCGAACGCGGCGTCTTAAGGGAGGACATTGATTTTTCTATACAGTCCATACCCTTTCCGGGTGTGACACGTCTAGTAGGAGATGCTATGGCTACAACGTGACAATTATTCATATGACGATGCTGACTATCCATGACCCGCTCTATGGCCCTTCATAACGCGCGCGATGATGCGCCACAGCAAACGCAATCTGCAGCGGCAAAGCCAATGACGCCGATGATGGCGCAATATATGGAGATCAAAGCCCAGCATGCCGATTATTTGCTGTTTTATCGGATGGGCGATTTTTACGAGTTGTTCTTTGACGATGCCGTAGCGGCATCGGAAACACTCGATATTACCCTGACGAAACGGGGCAAACATCTTGGCGAGGATATTCCTATGTGCGGCGTGCCCGTGCATGCGGCTGAGGCCTATCTTGAACGTCTTATTCGTCAGAATCATAAGGTTGCGATTTGCGAGCAAACGGAAGATCCGAGAGAGGCGAAAAAGCGCGGATCGAAAGCAGTGGTGCGCCGTGAGGTCGTGCGTCTTGTCACACCGGGCACCATTACCGAAGAGAGTCTGCTCAATGCCCGGTCGCATAATTATCTTGCCGCTATGTGTGTGATCGGTGAAGGCCGCGAGGCCGGTTTGGCGTGGCTCGATATGTCAACCGGGGATTTTTTCACCCTACAGCTCGACGCAGCGGACATCGCTGCGGAACTCGCACGCCTTGATGCAGGTGAACTACTGATCCCTGACACACTGCTTGCGCAAGAAAACTTTTCTGACCTTTGGCAAACCCTGCCCGCGCAATTAACCCCCTTGCCGCGCGCGCGTTTTGAGAGTGATGCAGGCGCGCGCCGCTTAAAGGTGCTTTTTGAAGTCGGCGCACTGGATGCTTTTGGTGATTTTCACCGCGCCGAGCTTGCCGCATGCGGGGCTTTGGTGGATTACGTGGCGTTGACGCAAGTTGGACAGATGCCCGCTTTAAAGCCCCCGCAACGTCAAGCCCAAACATCGCATATGTTGATGGATGCGGCGACGCGCACGAATCTTGAATTGATCCGCACCCTCTCTGGCGGCACAAAAGGCAGCCTGTTATCCGTCATCGATAAAACCGTCACCGGAGCAGGCGCGCGGCGCTTGCAAGGGGATTTGTCCAGTCCATTGACCGATGTCGCTGCTATCCGCGCGCGTCATGATGGTGTTGCGTTTTTTGTTGAACATAGCGACTTGCGTGTGGCCTTGCGCGAGATGCTGCGTTCCTGTCCGGATATGGCGCGTGCTTTATCGCGTTTGCATGTTGGACGCGGCGGTCCCCGTGACCTGGCTGCGCTGCGCGATGGTTTAGTGCAAGCAGGCGCCATTCGGCGTCATCTGGAAGGGGGGCAAACCCCTTTAGACACCTGCCCAGATATTATGGCGCAAGCCGCAGGCGGCCTTGGGTTTCATGCCGAACTCGTGGAGCACTTGAAGCGTGCGCTTGATGCCGAGCCGCCGCTTCTTGCGCGGGATGGCGGATTTATCGCCCCTGGGTTTCATGCAGCCTTAGATGATGCCCGTAAACTGCGCGATGAAAGCCGTCATGTCATTGCCAGTATGCAAGCGCAATACGCTGAACAGACAGACATCCGTACACTGAAAGTACGCCATAATAATGTCCTTGGTTATTTTATTGATGTGACGGCGCAACATGCGGACAAGTTGATGTCCCCGCCATTGGCGGAAACATTTATTCATCGTCAGACACTGGCCAACAATGTGCGCTTCACCACGGTCGAGCTCAGCGAGTTGGATACCAAAATTGCCCGTGCCCGCGATCAAGCCCTGGCTCTTGAGCTTGATCTCTTTGCAGACCTCGTTGCCGAGGTGCAAAAACATGCCGCCGCGATTATTGCCGCTGCCGATGCCTTAAGCCAAATTGACGTCACCACTGCTCTTGCGGAATTGGCGGTCCAAGAACATTACACACGGCCGCATATGGATGAGGGATCACACCTGACCATACGCGCCGGACGGCATCCCGTTGTCGAGCAAGCGTTGCGCCGTGATGGTGATGTCCCATTTGTGGCTAATGACTGCGCCCTTGGAACGGGCAATGACCGCAAACGCTTGTGGCTTGTAACGGGGCCGAATATGGCTGGGAAGTCCACCTTTTTACGGCAAAACGCCTTGATCGTGATTTTGGCGCAGATGGGCTCTTTTGTCCCGGCGGATGAAGCGCATATTGGCGTGGTGGATCGTTTGTTTAGCCGGGTTGGCGCCGCAGATGATCTCGCGCGCGGCCGTTCAACCTTTATGGTCGAAATGGTTGAAACCGCGGCGATCCTGAATCAGGCAGGACCGAAAGCGCTGGTGATTTTAGATGAAGTTGGGCGCGGGACGGCAACTTTTGATGGGCTATCTATCGCCTGGGCTGCGGTCGAGCATCTGCATGAAGTGAATGCGTGCCGCGCTCTTTTCGCTACCCATTATCATGAATTGACTGCATTGGCTGACAAGCTGACATCGGTGGCCAATGTCACTATGCGTGTCAAAGAGTGGGAAGGGGATGTGGTGTTCCTGCATGAAGTGACGGCGGGGGCGGCCGACCGCTCCTATGGCATTCAAGTCGCAAAGCTCGCGGGATTACCACCGGCGGTGATCGCGCGCGCGCAAGATGTTTTGACTCAACTTGAAGAAACGCAACGTGACCAAGGCGCAGACCGTCTGATTGACGACCTCCCTTTATTTTCTGTTGCGCAACATATGGAGAGCCCTACGGAAAAAGAAAGCGCTGTTGAGGTAGAGCTGCAATCGATTTTCCCGGATGACCTGACACCACGTGACGCGCTTGACATTCTCTACCGCTTAAAACGTCTCACGAGGGATGATGAAGCATAAACAGTGTTTATGACCGACCAGGATCACATATCAACTATCCTTGATGGAGACGCGCTGCGTCATGACCTCACCGCGATTGCTTTAGATAAACAGCGCGATGATCTCACGAAGCGCCGCGATGTCCTGGCCGTGTTAAAAGCGGCGCAAGACCATAGCCGGGCCGTTGCCCGCGAACGCCTTGAGCAAGGCGGTGATGGCCGCAAGATCGCCCAACTTATTTGCGAGCTGCAAGACGTGATCATCCACGTGCTTTACGATTAC
>JANQLI010000165.1 GCA_028280675.1 Alphaproteobacteria bacterium | reverse complement strand
GGAACTGGTGTCTTCATCCCAGTTCGCTCCATACTCCAACTTGTCACGGCCTAAGAGTTCTTCTGTGCCATCAAAATAGACTTCGGTGTGGTTGACATCGGTCACGCTGCCGAAGTCTTCCCATTTCGGCAAGCCAGCACGTTGCAGCTCACCGTTTTCCCAACCACGCCCGCCATTGTCAGACGATTTCTCCCAATTTTTAGGATACCCGCGGCCGGGCTTGGTTTCCACGTTGTTCCACAACATGTATTCCTGGCCTTCTTCATCCGTCCACAGAGATTTACAAGCGGATGTACAGGTCTGACAGCCAATACATTTATTGAGATCAAGCACCATAGCGACTTGACGGGCCATTTAGCTCTCTCCTTCAACTTCAACGACGGTACTGGCATTCCACGCGCGGTCTTTTTCAAGAAAATCCCACAAGGTTGTCAGCACATGGGTGTAAAGATCATCGGGCGCCTGCTTCACTGCCTTGCCGACAGAGACAGGCAGCCACGAAATGATGTGACGGTTGAGAAAATCAAGTTGCGCGCGGGCCAGCGATTGCGCGGCGTCTTCATTGTCCGCTTGTGCTTCTTTCGCGCCGAGAACTTGCATAAATTCGAGCAAAATCGACACGTGATCCGGCGCCCATGCAAAATGATCCGCAAGCTTATAAGCAAAGTAATCATAAAACCGGACGAGCTCTTCCTTCATTTTGGATTCGCGCACCCGCACCAATTCAGCGCGCAACGGAATCGCCGGGCCATCATTCCCGACTTCAAATTTCGAACTATAAAGACGTCGCACTTCCGCAAGGTCATGCGCTGTCAACTCATCGACTGTTGTGGCAAGCAGCTCCAAATCCATCTCAAAGGGCAGCGCGCCATTGACGTCCCGCAGCGCCGCGCTGACCTGGCCCGACATGAGAAACTCAAGCTGCTCATCATTTTGCTCAAACGGCGACGCCATCAGGCGCGAAAAGACGGCATAGGTAAACGCCCGCGCATCCGCCGTGACAGCACTGTTTCGTCCTGTGTCATCCACCATCAGCGGGGCCGCTTTCTCGATCTGCTCGTGTATGCGGGGTTCACTCATGCAGCCCCCTCTTGCATCACCTTGGCGCGGTCTGCTTTTTCAAAGCTGCAGGTAAAATCTTTGTAGGTTTGGTTGGGCGCAAAGGCGAGTGGCTTATGGCCCAAATGCCCCCAGTCCCCCGCCATAGTCGTCGGCTTCAAAAGACCCGCCGTTGAGATCACCGATGAGAAGTTCTTCCGTTCCGGGAACATCATCGGGTCCCAGCCATGATACATAAACATCATGCCGGGCTGCATCGCAGAGGTGACATGGGCTTGGGCATAGAACTCACCGTGATCATTATACACACGGATCAGGTCGCCATCCGCAACACCCTTCCCTTTGGCATCATCCGGGCAGACATAAATATCCGGTTCGCCGCGCTGCAAGGCGAGCATCAAACTTTCGTCGCGCCACATGGAGTGAATCCCGTGACGCGCGTGCCCCATCATCATACGCATCTCATGACCTTTATTTTTCAACAGGTCGATATGGCGCGGCAGGGTTTCGTCATCACGAATAAACCATTCATGATCGATGTAAAATTGCTGACGGCCCGTAAAGGTTTCATACGGTTTCTTTGTTGTGACCGAATCGACAATTTCTGTGTGATAGGGCGGCTCAATATATTCGCCCTCACGATCGGGATCGGGTTGCTTCGACCAGTGGGTCGTCTCTGACGCATCGACACGGATAATGCCTTTTTGCGCGAGCTCTTTAAATGGCACTTTTGGCAGACCCGGAGTCGAGTTAATAATAAACTGCACAATATCGCGCACGTCTTGCACGCGGCCACCCATCGTATAAAGATCGTAATACGCTTTGGGATCGCGGCGAACCGTATTGCCATCCACTTCGTCTTGGAAGGCATCAATGCCATTTTCTTGCGCATATTCACTGATCGCTTTTGAAATACGCTTGAAGGCGGTGAAATCGTCAACCGATTCTCCAAGCGGCGGCACAGCCACATCAAGCACCTGCATATAGGGCACGCGCGCTTGCAGCATAATGTCCGCACGCTCGTAATGATGCGCGATAGGCAAA
>JANQLI010000092.1 GCA_028280675.1 Alphaproteobacteria bacterium | reverse complement strand
AAAAAAGAGCCCATAATAGCGCCCCAAATCCCCGCCTGCTCTGGTTCGCGGGAATCACCTTTCTCGAAGAAAGCGCTATTAAATTGAGAGCCCATAATCCCGCGCTCTTGCAAGGTGCGCACCCAGGCCTTTTCATTCTCATTCATACGGCCGGAGGTGGCGTCTTGTGAACCAGCTTTGATCCAAACATCCACATCACTTGACGCGAGGAAGGTAAATGTGTGTGAGCCGCCAATAACGCTGGGATTTTCTTCAACGAAGGCGCGCACTTCATATTCGGCGCTTGAACTCACAAGTGAATAAAGGTCCCTTTTGTCACGTCGTGAGGTCACGTCAGGAAACTGATCACGGAGGGATTGGCGCACAAGATCTGTATAATTCGTAGCGCCTAAATTATTCGCATCAATTCGATCAGCATCGAACTGGACTTCAAGCGTCATCGTGGTTTGTTCAAAGGCTGATTTGCCAATCATAAAGACAAAGCCGAGCAATAGACCAAGCACACTAATCGCAAGAACAATCGCGACAATGCCATAGGCTTTAAAGCGCCTCTGAGACCGATAGCGCTTCGGTAGCGATGCGTTGACCTTTTCGGTATTCACGTATGGGCTGTTATTACTCATATTGTTCTCGATACTTGTTTACGATGTAAAGCGCATAGACATTCATAATGAGCGTCAATACGAGCAAGGTGAGTCCGATGGCAAAAGCAGCCAATGTTTTCGGACTGTCAAATTCTTGGTCACCTGTGAGCAGCGACACAATTTGTACCGTCATGGTTGTAACCGCTTGAAAAGGATTAGCCGTGAGATTCGCGGAGAGACCGGCAGCCATCACCACAATCATGGTTTCGCCAAGGGCGCGCGATGCGGCAAGCAACAGCCCGCCGACAAGTCCCGGCAACGCTGCTGGCAAAATAACCTGGCGTACCGTTTCGGCTTGTGTCGCGCCGAGGCCATAGGCGCCCTCACGCAGAGATTGGGGAACAGCCGTGATCACGTCATCTGAAATGGATGAAATCAACGGGATAATCATAATACCCATGACGACCCCTGCAGCGAGAGCGCTTTCCGATGAAATATCGACACCGAAATCGCGCCCCGTATTTGCAAGTAAGGGCGCGAGCGCCAAAGCCGCAAACACCCCGTAAACCACCGTCGGGATGCCTGCCAAAATTTCAAGCAATGGTTTGACGACATTACGGACATGCTCATCAGCAAATTCCGCAAGATAGACCGCTGAGAATAAACCGAGGGGACCCGCCACTAAGAGAGCAATCAGGCTGATGAGGCCCGTACCGGCAAGCAAAGGGATAACCCCAAAACTGCCCGACGATCCAACCTGATCCGAACGAATAGCCGTTTGCGGACTCCATTGAAGCCCGAAGAGAAAATCAAAAACAGGAACAGCACTAAAAAAACGATAGGCTTCAAAGACGAGAGAGAAAATAATCCCGATCGTCGTTAAAATTGCAACTGTCGAGCTTGCAATAAGCAACCACGTGACAATCGTGTCAAAACGACGTGCCCGCATGTTTCGGGCACGCATAAAACTATGCGTGCCCTTCACATTCGAACCGTCAGAGCTATTAAGAACCGAGCTCATTCAAGTTACTCACATTTTCTCGTACAGATTGACGCTCTGCATCAGGCATTGGAATCAAACCTTTATCGGCAAGGTAACCTTCAGGGCCCCAAGCAGCTTCGCTTGAGAACTCGTCAAGATAACGCTTGATGCCAGGCACGACGCCAATGTGCGCTTTTTTCACGTAGAAATAGAGCGAACGTGAGATTGGGTAGCTGCCGTCTGAAATTGCTTCAAAGGTAGGCGCAATATCACCAACAATGCTGCCTTGGATCATGTCAGAGTTTTGATCAAGGAAGCTGTAACCAAACACACCAAACGCATTTGGGTTTGCGTTCAGTTTTTGAACGATCAAGTTGTCGTTCTCACCAGCTTCGATGTACGCACCATCTTCACGGACAGTGTGACATTTTGCTTTGTAGAGTTTCTTGTCTTCTTTTTTCAGAGCTTTCACCCAGTCAAACGTTTTGCAGCCGCCTTCAAGAGCAAGCTCTGCAAATGCATCACGCGTACCTGACGTTGGAGGAGGGCCAAGCACCTCAATCTTACGATCAGGAAGCGCAGAATTTACGTCTTTCCAGGTTTTGTTTGGGTTCTCTATCCAAGAACCAGGTGCATCACCAGGAATTTCTTTGGCGAGAGCAAGATAGATATCACGGCGTGTCAAGCTCATTTGATCAGCATTGATCGAATTACCCATCACGATACCATCGTAACCAACTTTGACTTCAACAATCCCGCCAACACCATTTGAGGCGCAAAGCTCAATTTCAGAGCTTTTGATTTTACGGGAAGCGTTGGTGATATCCGGTGTATCAACACCAGTACCTGAGCAGAACAATTTCATTCCACCGCCAGACCCCGTGCTTTCAATCACAGGGGTTTTGTAAACGGTTGTTTTACCGAATTTCTCTGCAACGGCTGTTGCAAAGGGATACACAGTTGAAGATCCAACAATACGGATCTGGTCGCGGGCAACTGCCGCAGAGGTCAGCGATACAGAGATCGCGAGACCTGCAATGAGAGGTTTAACATTCATGAGAATCACACTCCTTAAAGTCCACATTGAACGACGTCATCATGCTTAACGCTCGAACGGGCATAGGCGTAAGAGGAAGTGGATTCCTTTTTATGGCAGTTTTGTAACACTTTTATGACAAAGCGCTGGGGCGATGTGATGCTTTTATAACGGCAGGAAAACGGTAAAAGTCGTGCCTTTTTCAGGCAGACTCTCGATCGCCAGGCGCCCCCGGTGGTGATTGACCATATGTTTTACAATCGCAAGCCCTAAGCCGGTGCCACCCATGGACCGCGACCGCCCCTCGTCCACACGGTAGAAACGCTCCGTCAATCGTGGAATTTGCTCCATGGGGATCGGCTCCCCCTGATTGGTAATGGCGACGGACACACCAGGCGTCCCGATATGCGGGATACGGTCCACGGCTTCAATCACAACAGTGACCGGGGTTTTTTCTTCGCCATACTTAATGGCGTTATCAATCAAATTATTAAACACCTGAAACAGTTCGTTGTGATCGCCATTAATCGCGGGCACATCACCCCTGACATCAACATCGATGGGCATGTGCCGTCCCTCGGCTTTCGGCGCCAAGGGCTCGCACACCATAGCAATCACATTCTTGAGATGGACCACGCCATCTGGGCGAATATGCTCATTCGCTTCAATCTTCGCCAATGACAGCAAATCATCGATGAGGCTTCGCATCCGATTCGCTTCGTGTTGCATAATCGCGAGAAAGCGTTTGCGCGTATCGAGATCATCCTGGGCTGTTCCTTGCAAGGTTTCAATAAATCCGAGCAAGGAGGACAAAGGCGAGCGTAATTCGTGACTTAAATTTGCAATAAAGTCTTTGCGGAATTCTTCCGCATGCGTTGCTGTCGTGACATCATGCAATACAACAAGAACCGAGGCGGGCTCTTGTGTCACGCCAGCGATCTCGTGCCCGCTCTTGACGATGGCGGTGACATACATCTCAAAACTACGCGGCACGGGATGACTCATTGAGATTCGCGTCACATCCGGTTCAGCCCCATTGAGAACCGTATCCACAGCAGCCAACAAGTCAGGATGGCGCAACGAGAACGCCAGCTCACGGTTGAGATAGGCCTCTCCTATCAAGTCTTCTGCAGCGCTGTTCGCTCCGACGACCTCACGATTCTCATTCAAAAGAATGATCGGATCCGGCAAAGTATTCAGAATGGCGCTCTCCAAAACGATTCTCCTTGGCACGGCATGTTCGTGTGCATATGACGCAGCACGAGATGTACGTACACCCCTCTTTTGTCATCGGATTAAATGCGCTTCTTTTGAGCATATCAGAGCCGCAATTTCAAATAATTGGTTTTTCACATTGTTTTCAATATGTTGTCATCACATGATGGGCCATATAAACAAAAAATTAAATCAGTTGACTTAATTCTGAAAATGTCAATAATTGCCCACAACGACATATTCGAAGCGCATATGTCTCTAATGATCGTGCGTTTATGGGAGATGACCAATGACATATGAAGTGCTTGCCAAGCGCGAGAATGAACCGACCTTCACCACATTCACAGCAAAACCTATGACAGGGCATATTGGCGCGTATATTGAAGGACTGGATCTCAGCAAAGACCTGGACGACAAAACAATTAAAGAAATCAGCCAAGCCTGGGTGCACTATCAAGTGCTTTTCTTCCGTGGACAGACTTTAACGCCGGATGATCATGTGCGTGTCGCAAAGTATTTTGGCGAACCGCAAGGAGGCGGCAGCATCCCACGCCTGGAAAGTCATCCTGACATTAAAAAACAAGAATACACCATGCAGAACCAAGTCTCTGGCGATGTGAACATGCATGCAGACGATACATTTGTTGAGATCCCATCAAAAGGGTCGCTTCTCTACGGCATCGAAATGCCAGATGCTGGCGGCGACACCATGTGGATCAATTGCGAAGCAGCTTACTATGCACTGTCCGAACCCATGCGCAACATGTTGGATGGCTTAAAAGCGATTCATGATCTCTCAGCAAATTTTGGCAAGCTCGCACCCGGCATGGAAGATCCGAAAATGAAAGTCCGCATTCACGAGCATTACCCACCCGTTGAACATCCAATCGTGCGCACACATCCTGAAACAGGACGCAAATCCCTGTTTGTCAATGAGATGGTGACATCACAGATTGTTGGGATGGCAGAAGATGAGAGCCAGGTGATTCTCAAATTCCTGTTCGACCACTTGAAAAAACCAATGTTTGCGTGCCGGCTCCATTGGGAAAACGGAACGCTGGCAATGTGGGATAACCGCTCAACGCAGCATGTGGTCGTGCCGGACTTCCAGCCCTGTTACCGCCTTAATCACCGCATTGCACTCTGTGATACGGAACGCCCGGTCTAGCCACCGCTATTCGACAAGAACACAAACACGGCGTAACCTCTTTCCCTGAAACAAGGGAGAGAGGTTTGCATGTTTTTGGGAAATAAAAACACCATTACATATGTCACGGTGCTGATCAGTGTTTTCTTTGTGATGGGCTTTGGCCACAGCCAAAATCTACGTGGTGAGCGGGCGCGGTCCGGCCCAAGCACCTATCATATTCTCCATATTGGCACAGCGCTTGTGGGTGAGAGTCTCATTCAACGCGATAACATAACGCTGCTCGTTGAAAATGATCAGATCGCGCGCATCGAAGATGGTTATCTCAGCGCACAAGACCTTGCGCTTACGGATGACGCCGCGGTCACTGTCGCCGACCTCAAAGATCGCATCGCCCTTCCCGGCCTGATGGACGCGCATGTTCACCTCGCTTATCGCAATGTGCCGAGCTTACGCCAAGCCAGTATTCGCAATGGGAAAAGCGCCGCCGAAAACACATTGATTGCCTACAAAAATGCCCAAATCACCTTGCAATCCGGATTCACAACCGTGCGCGATGTAGGATCACCGGATAATTCTGTGCTCGCCCTCCGTGATGAAATCAATGCAGGCCGCACAACCGGGCCGACATTGATTGTCTCCGGACAAGCCGTCTCGACGACAGGCGCGCACGCCGATGGCAGCGACAATGATGACGCCACAAAGATGTCATCGCGACTCAAAGAAGCGCTCTGCGACAGCCCGGATGAGTGCCGCCGGGTTATCCGATATTTGCATAAGCTCGGCGTTGATATGATCAAGATAACTATCACCGGAGGCTTTAGCAGCAATTCCGGTCTGGCCCAAAACATGACCTTCGAAGAGATGAAGTCAATTATCGACACCGCACATGAGCGCAATCTCAAAGTCACGGCCCATGCCTATGATCCCAAAGCCATTAAAGATGCAATACGCGCTGGTGTTGATTCCATTGAACATGGCTTTCTTCTTGATGACGAAGGCATTGCGATGATGAAAGACAGCGGCGCCTATCTTGTGCCGACCCTCATGGCGAGCTTGCCGCCGCGTTATTTGATGCCTGTTCTTGGTAGTAAAGACGCCTCATCCTATGTGTTACGGAAAGAATATGCCGCTTTGGAACGCGCCTATGCGGCCGGGGCGAACATTGCGTTTGGCACCGATGCAGGCACCTTTAATCATGGAGAAAACGCCGAAGAATTTAACATGCTGGTGGAATTTGGCGTGAGTCCACGCGACGCCATTTACATGGCAACCATGGGGACGGCAGAGCTTTTCGGCATTGCCGAGAAAGCCGGGTCTCTTGAGGTCGGCAAACGGGCTGATATTATCGCCGTGATGGAGAATCCATTGGAGAACATTGCTATTCTCAAAGAGATCGATTTCGTGATGAAGGCGGGACACATTGCACGTCAGAACGGTGTTGCGACCACACCCTAAGCGCACCTGCGACACCTTAGGACTGGACAAGTCTTTCACAGACAGGCGATAGTGCGCGCCGGATCGTCATAAACTGAGTACATTATGGAATCAGTCATCAATACACTCATCCCTTTTGCCCTCGCCGCTGTCTTGCTGACCCTGATGGCGGGCATATATACTTTGTTTAAGGGAGGAGATGTCAGCCGGTCTTATTCCAACAAGCTGATGCGGTTGCGGGTGTTACTGCAATTCATTGCGGTGATGTTGATGATGGCGGGCCTTTGGTTTGCCTCTTAAGGACAGAGTGTCATGGTCAAGCTGAATAAGATCTATACGAAGACAGGTGATAAAGGGACAACCGGCCTTGGCACCGGCGCGCGTGTCTCGAAAGCCGATCCACGCATTGACGCTTACGGCACTGTTGATGAAGTGAATGCAATCATCGGGATCGTTCGCCTTCACCTTGACGGCGCACATGATGACATGCTGGCGCGGATTCAAAATGATCTGTTTGATCTGGGTGCGGATCTTTGCACCCCAGAAGCTGACGCGCCACTTGAGTTTGAACCGTTACGCATTATCGAAGAACAAGTCCGCCGCCTTGAAGTGGAAATTGATGTGATGAATGCGGACCTAAATCCCCTCACCTCTTTTATTCTCCCCGGAGGCAGTGCAGCGGCTGCCCATCTGCATCACGCGCGCACCGTGGCGCGGCGTGCGGAACGGCTGATGGTCGCACTCAATGAAATTGAAAATGAACATGTCAATCCCTTCGCCATTCACTATATGAATCGTCTTTCGGATCATCTTTTTGTTTTGGGCAGAGTGGTCAATGATGGCGGCAAAAACGACGTGCTCTGGGTGCCGGGCGATAATCGCACA
>JANQLI010000086.1 GCA_028280675.1 Alphaproteobacteria bacterium | reverse complement strand
TTCATCTCGCCGTAAAGCTGCGCCGCCAAAGTTTTGTTCGGCGCGAGGATGAGGGCAGGGCGCTGGGTCGCTTCAATTACTTTCGCCATGGTGAAGGTTTTGCCCGACCCGGTGACTCCGAGCAGGACTTGGCTTTGCTCGCTGTTGTTGAGGCCACCCACCAGGTCTTCGATGGCGGTTGGCTGATCCCCCGCCGGTTCAAATTCCGAGACCAAATCGAACGCCACGCCGCCTTCGCTTTTGTCCGGCATGACCGGGCGATGCGGGGTGAATTGCACAGGCTGTTCCGGCACGAAACTCGCGCCGGGCGCTTCACTGAATCCTGGTGGGTTTGATGGTGATTTACTCATTCACCCAATATGGCATTGGGGAAGGGTGATTACTAGAGGGGAGATTCCCGCGACTTATCCACAATGCCTTTTAGGTCATGAAAATAATTCAATACAAAGATTGCAATCGCATGACCAACTGTAATTGGTAAAACGATAAACATGCCAACATACAGAAAATTATAAACGAACAAGCCGACGATGATATTGAGTAACTTGATATATGGATCTGTACACATTTGCCAAGTTGCAATATCGTCACCTTCACAAACTTGGAGAAGCTTAACGGAAGTAATAAGCGAGAGAAAAACAAATATGGCGGAGTTCGCAACTAAGTTGGCAATAGTGGTATTTAGTAACCGTTCTTTCGCTGTTGAATAAATGAGATGGCTGCACGTTGCGATAAGAACTCCATATATGTAATGCAACATTATAGGAATGTTTTTCGAATAACTATTTAGTTTTTCAACAATACCCCAAGCGAAATCTGAGATGATGCGATCTTGAGATTCTGCAATGTCTAGCCAAAGATGGATTTGCAGTTCCACAAGGTTTAAAGCGAGTAAGAGTGCCACAAGCACAACGGGGTAGTACGGTGCTTCCTTTAGCAGTCGAAAAGTGATCGCAAGAAAATTAATTGTTGAAGAGGTCATGAAATGCGGCTTTATGATGCGCAACGTAGGTAATAATCGCGCATTTCCAAATCAACATCTAAGCCCGCGCTCCAAGGAAATCCTCCTAATTCACGATCAGTTATGAGACCTTCCCGTAAAAACGTTCGGATTGTATAGAGCACTTTTTCGTCAAGAGGAGTCTCGAATTTCGACATCTTGTGACTTCCGCTTTCGCGGATATAATCCCAGCTAGCTTTTGCGAAGTCTTTTCGCGCCTTCTTGTTACAGGTCTTAACACGATAAATTTTTGAAGCGTCAATCACAGCATTTCTCAACGCGTCTCTTTTGGGATTGCCATCGCTTGAGTTTGAACCTTTCTTTTCGAATAAATCGCGGTCTTTCCCCATCAAAGCACGGTCACGCGCGACTTCCTCAAATGTTGGCACATCAGCTGAAGGTGTGGGGCCATAGAGTTGAGGCCCAATCCAAGGACCACCTTCCAGAAACCACCATGTCACACCAAATGTTATTGACATCAGAACAATCGTTTTAAGGGTGAATTTAATCGTGTCAAAACTCATACAACGACTCGCTGGTAAAAAAGGACATAACTTTTATAAGAGTGAAAGGGATATTTTATTCTTATAGTTGTATGATGTTAAAATGACGTAAACGCGCGAATTGTATTATTGCGTCAACTCCTACTTGTCTTCTCCCCAAACACGATGTAACGCAGATCGCCTTGGGTGAGGGCGTCAAAGGGATAGCACGTGACAAGGGCGATGTGGGTGCCGTCCATGTATGGATCGAGACCAGATGCATAGGCATTGCGAATGGCGGTGCCGGTGACGGTGAAATGGTGCGTTGATCCATCGGCATTGGTAACGTCGATCACGTCGCCGACTTGCACATCTTTGAGAAACGCAAAATGTGTGTCGCGGTGAGCGGTGATGACACTAAGGCCGCGCATCCCCGGTGTGGGCGTCGCGCTCATATGTCCGGGGCCAAAGGCCATGGCTTGACCGCTGGTGCTTTTGAGAACGATGGTGGATTGGTCCAAACGGGGGACATGGATTTTTGCCACCGGCCAGCTATCAAACCACGGCCAGGGTTTGGTGGATGCACCGGTTACCAATGTGGTGTCCCAAGCATCCTCCAAGAGACTTTGCGCAAGCGCTGCTTTGGCTTTGATATAAAGCCCTTGTCCTAAGAAGAGCACGCCAAGACAGAAAAGCGCAAGGCTGGCCACCAGCCATCCTCTCCTCGCAACGTGGAGGAGGGGATTACGGGAGGGGTGCTGATGGCCGCCTTGCATCCGGGCTTCCTCTTAACGCGACGGAGAGGCGAAACGTCCGCGCTGCCAGAGGAGAGCCGCGGTTCCGAGCAGCATCAGCAGGCCAAGCCCCATCCGCAGTTCAGCCGTGGTGGCCCCTTGCGGCAGGGCGAGACCGGGCGCAGGGGGCTGGGGTGTCAAAGCTGGATTTTCATCCGCCACGGCGAGGCCGGCAAGCTCAATACCGGTGTCAAGGGTGGCATCGCGCAAGGGTGTCGGTTCGGGATCAAGAATGTCCGTGCCGAAGACTTTATCGAAGTCCCATCCTTCGGGCAGGTTCAAGGGCACATCACGGGTGGTGAGGTTTTCCCCATCGGGGCGCGAGGGTGTCACATCGACCGCGACCAAACTGGTCAGTCGACTGACGAGATGATGACCCAGCGCGGTTTTCAGAACGGCGTCGTCGATCTGTTGCCAGGGCATGCCATCAAAGCGGCTTTCTTCGATGGAAGCGATTTTTTTACGCGCCCAAAGTTTCGAGACACCTTTCCCGAAAGCCGCACCGCGTAAATTCAATTCCGCGAGCCAGGCGTCATTGTTCAGGTTACCAGAAATCAGAAGCTTGCCTTTGGCCTCATCCATCTTGGCGGTGATCACCACTGGTTCACCGCTATAAAGATCGGGCAAGGGGTTCGGCCAGGCTTCACCATTGATGTTGTCGGTCCAATTGGCCACGAGATCGGTCATCACCGGGTTTTCGAGTTTGTCAAACAGCACAGCCATGCGTTCGGTGACTTGCGACGTGTTGCCGATATGGGTGAAGGTGCCGCGGCCCATGCGGGCGGCGCGCGACATAAAGTAAGAATTTGGCGCCGAGCCAATCCCCACTGTAAAGAGTCGCGAGCGGCCAAGCCCTTGACGAATCGCGGCAAAAAGTTGCGCTTCATTGCCAATCGCGCCGTCGGTGAGAAAAATTACTTGCCGCACACGGTCGGTGTCGGTTGGCGTGTGATCAATGAGGGAGGCTTCCAGCGCTGGCAGCATTTCGGTGCCGCCATCCGCATCTAATGCGCTCACAAAACCTTTGGCGCTCGCGACATTCACTGGTGTGGCCTGCACGGCGCGCGGGAAGACAAGCTCAAACGTATTGTCAAAGCGGATAATGTTGAATGTGTCATCGCTTTCCAATTGATCAAGCGCCAGCAGGAGCGCTGCTTTGGCTTGACGGATGCTTTCGCCGCCCATCGAGCCTGAATTATCGATCACAAAGATGGTCTCCCGTGGGCGGCTGATGGTATCTTCATCCGCTTGTGGAGGCACGAGATAGGCAAGAATATACTCCTCGCCATTGATGGTTTCTTTGAACAGCGCTGCATGGGGCGATGTGCCCGCTTTGGCGGTCCAGGTCAGCTCGAAATCTTTGTTGGCTTTCACTTCACCTTCTTTGAGCGTGAGGATGGCGTGTTCCTCATGCTCACGTTGCACAATGATATTGTGGTGAGTGCTGGTGATTGTTTCGAGAGGAAAACCTGCGTTGAGGTTCACAACAAGTGTCACTGGGTTGCGCAGTTCTTGCGGATCTTTTGCCGGGTCCACATAAGGCGGTTCGATATTTGCACGGTCTGGCACGGGATCGTTCACCGTGCCCCAGCCTTGCCCGTCAAAATCGACCATTTGAATTTTCGGTGCCGGGTTATAACGCGGGGCGACGACCATGGGGAATCGCAAAGAGAAGAGGCCATTGTCAAGACGCACCGATTCTTGATATTCGATCTGCACAATGATGGTTTCGCCAGGACCGATATTGGCAACCGAATTGGTGAATATGTTGGGGCGCTCTTGCTCCACCAAGCTGGCTTTATAGCCTTTGGCTTTGGCGGTTTCGTAGATGATCTTGGCTTTGCCCTTTTCTTTGATTTGACCTTCGATAAAGCGGTCACCGATCTGCATACGCAAAGTATCCACCGCGGCATCTTCGGGAAGCGGATAGACATATTTGCCTTCAACCCAGCCTTTGCTGGGGTTGGTGAAACGCTGCGTGACTTTGGTGCGCGCAATAGGCCCGGTAATGTCCATCACCACATCGGTTGCGACCAAGGGTGCTTTGACGTAATAGCCGGGCGTTGTGGATTCAAACAACAGCGTGCCAAATTCTGTTTCATTTGGCGTGATGAGATTGCCTTGCGCGTTCAATCCTTGCGGTGTTGCTGTCTGCGCGGGCGCTTTGGGAATAAGCAAAAACAAACCGCCAAGGACGATGACCAAGACGGTGAGAAAATTCAAAAGTGTAATATAATGTGGTGTGCGGTCAGTTGAGACCATGTTTACGCGATACCTGTCCATCGGACATCCCCTTTACTCATATACATTCATATCTTGAGGCGAGGCTGCAGTTAACGCTCGCATTAGGGTGAGAATGTTATGAGATGATGGAGGATCGTGATTTCTTTTGGGCGATTTTGTGATTGGGCTGGGGTTAAAGACTTTTCCCTCCCCCTTGATGGGGGAGGGTTAGGGTGGGGGTGAATCTTATGTTATCATTATGACATGAGTATAAAGCGAGCTAAACATCTCAGATCAAATATGACGGATGCAGAGCGAAAGCTTTGGTTTTATCTCAGTCGTAAACAGCTTGATGGTTATCGTTTTAGACGACAATCACCCATAGGGAGATACATTGTCGACTTCGTTTGCTATGAACGAAAACTTGTCGTTGAATTGGATGGCGGGCAACATAATACGGAGCATCGCTTGCGTAAGGATGAACAACGGACTTTGTGGCTTCACTCCCAGGGATTTACGGTCGTTCGATTTTGGAACAATGAGGTTTTCGAAAATCTAGAAGGCGTAATGGAAGTGATTCACAAACATCTCAAAGATTGAATCTACTATAATGTCACCCCCACCCGTCCGCCGTCGCAAAAGCTATGGCGGACGACCTCCCCCATCAAGGGGGAGGAAATATAGTAATTTCTATCTTGAGAAACCGTAGTTGACGACTTACAATTTTCGATAGCAGGGGTATGGGCATGTCTCGTCAGAATATAAGAGCAATCGCATGTGTTAGCGTTTTTTTATTCTTGATGTCCAATCTACATCCGGATCGGTTTTTTGTTTTGTGGACTTTGACTGTTGTCGTATTAGCGGTCTCGTTATTTATCTATTCTCGCTATAACAAGGACTTTTCTGTAGATCATTTACCAATGCTTAAAATAGGCATGGCAATTGATGAGAAAGCTCGTAGCCCAATGAGAGAGATTCTCTTATTTTTGCATTATAGTGCACTCGGTATAGGGCTCATTGGTTTCATACTGTTTTTTATTTTGCCAGTATTCTTTTCATAACAAATTCTTACTTCACAATTACTTTTGTGGCGCGACCGACCAAACCGCCATAGGGGGTCTTGAGGGAAAAGCGCACCGGGATCAAAATCTCACCGTCATTCACATTCGCCATATAGACATTGACCCATGGGTAGGGGTCTTCGCGGGGATCGCGTTTGCGAAACCCGGCAACTTCTTCATATTGTACTTTGCAATGCAGGCCGGGGCCATTGTAGCCACCTTCATCATTGGATGAGATGGTCATCTTTTTCACGTATTTAAATTTAAAATCGTAACGGCGCTTACCATCAAAGATCGGTACACGTTCGCCGCAGGGTGCGTCTTCGGTGACCGATGACCCGAGCATCATATATAAAAACGATGACATGGGATCGACGGAATGATGTTTGTCTTGTGTCGTGACCTTATGGCGATTGGTATATGCTGGTTCGGCGAACACCTCCACCGGGCCTTGACCGTCAAAGCGCATGCGCACGAATTGTTTGTCTGACCGTGTGCGGTAATGGGTTGAATAGAGAGCTGGCGCAATGCGTTTGCCATCAAAGCCACCATGGGCGCTGTTGTGATAACGCGCTTGCACAAGAAGCTCGGCGAGGCCTTCGGTCTTCACGCGGGAGTCGAGGACGTAGCGTTCTCCATCCCACACCGCATCCATGTGGATCACGCCAATGCGAAACCCGCCGACATAAACGAGGTATTCCAGCTCAAGGCCGCCTTTTGGGGACGCAATATTGGGCAGTGCAACGGTTTCTAACGACAGGGGATCAAGCGCATCCAGGTCCTCCGAGAGCGCAACATGGAATGGCGCTATGCAGATTAAGAGGGTCCAGAGACATCGCGTAAGAAACAGGCGGCGAAGGTGTGCTGGAATCATAGGGCGGTCCTTAGTCATAAATGTCGTCATCCCGAGGCCGGTCCCGCAAATTTAACCTCAAAGGCGTATCTTATGAATGGAAACTATGGTGAAAATTTGATGGAAATCCTCACGTTTCACAGCAATATGTTACAGATGCGTGATTTTCAGCAATTGCTTTTCAGCTTGAAACAGGCAATTTTGGAGGCAGGCTCACACTTGAGTCGTTGCCAACATTTATGAGTGACATGACGCAAGACCTCGAAAGTTTGACGCAATCTATTCTCACGGGAGAACGCCGCGCCTTGGCCAAGGCGATCACGCTCGTCGAATCCTCGCGCGCCGATCAACAAGCGCAGGCAGAAGAGTTGCTTAATCGCCTGATGCCACATACGGGCGGAGCGGTGCGTGTGGGGTTTTCCGGCGCGCCGGGTGTCGGTAAGTCGAGTTTTATTGAAGCTTTCGGTCTCTCTCTGATTGCGCAAGGTTTAAAGGTCGCTGTACTCGCGGTCGATCCATCGTCCAGCCGGTCTGGCGGATCGATCCTCGGTGACAAAACTCGCATGGAAGGGCTGTCGCGTGAGGCAAATGCGTTTATCCGTCCATCGCCAGCCGGAGAAACCTTAGGCGGTGTGGCCCGGCGCACCCGTGAAGTGCGATTGGTGGTCGAAGCAGCCGGTTTTGATGTGGTGCTGATTGAAACGGTCGGCGTCGGTCAATCGGAGACGGCGGTGGCGGATATGGTGGACATGTTTACCCTGGTGCTGGCGCCGGGTGGCGGTGATGAGCTGCAAGGGATTAAGCGGGGCATTATGGAGCTCGCCGAT
>JANQLI010000026.1 GCA_028280675.1 Alphaproteobacteria bacterium | reverse complement strand
CGTCTTGCACCTGAAGCGTATAGCGCCCATCGGTGAAAATCATCGCGCTGTCATGCATAATGATCGCGGCGCCCGCAGAGCCGGTGAACCCCGTTAGCCAAGACAGCCGTTCGGCATAGCCGGGCAAATATTCATTTTGATATTCGTCCGCATGCGGCACGATAAAGCCATCAAGGTCGCGGGTGCGCAGTTCGGCGCGTAAGGCGGCGACACGCGGCGCCGCCTGCTCTGGCGCACTCGTCTGGTGAAAGGTTTGAAACATAAGGGCTTTTTACATGGTTTTGACGGGGGGAGCAACGAACTCTAACGTTGCCCATTCATCCAAAGGCAAGCGCCGTTTATAGCGAAACCCCGCAGCGGCATACGCATTACGCACCCAAGGCTCTTGGGTCTGCATCAGGCCGGACAAAAGAAGCGTGCCGCCCGGCGCCATATGGGTGAACATCTCGGTCGCCAGGCGCACTAAGGGCCGCGCCAAGATATTAGCGACAATCAGATCATAAGGCGCGTGGCGCTTTAACGTGTCATGCTGAAACCCTGGCGCTGTCACCGCACGCACCAAAGGCCCGACCCCGTTCCGTTTGGCATTCTCAAGAGTGACAGTCACCGCGATGGGGTCAATATCACTCGCGCGCACAATGCGCTTGCTGACTTTGGCGATGGCGAGCGCCAGCACGCCTGACCCGCATCCAAGATCAAGTGCGTTTTCAGGCGATCGTGTTTGCAACACCCGGTCAAGGGCGATCAAACATCCCTTTGTAGTGCCATGATGACCGGTGCCAAAGGCCTGCCCCGCATCGACGATAATGGGATATGCGCCTGGGGGACATGTTTCCGCATCATAAGACCCAGCAACAAAAAAACGCCCCGCGCGGATCGGCGCTAGACCTGCGATAGACTTTTGCACCCAATCAATATTGGGCACTTGGCTGACGTCAAGTGCGACATTGGGCAAAACCGGATCAAGCAAAAGGCGTAAGGTGCGCGTGGATGGTTCGCCGTCATATACGGCTTCGACCTTCCACTGCGGGACGCCGTTCGTGTGGCCGTCACGTTTCACCTCAAAGAGAGAGACTGAAATCGCATCCGGGTAAAACGCCTCTTGCAAAATATCAGCGGCCTGTTCCGCCAAAGCGCGGTCCGCATAGACCCGGAGAAACCAAAGAGTGTTGCTCACAGGCCCCTCATGCTTTGTCCACAAAAGAGGCGATCACTTTTTTGGTGCCCGCTTTGTCAAAATCAATCACCAGTTTGCTGCCATCCAGCGATGCGATTTGCCCATAGCCAAACTTTTGATGAAAGATGCGGTCACCGACAGCAAAGTCTGCATCATCTGTGCTGCTGGTGGCCTTGGCCTCGATGATCTGCGGCGTCTTGGCCCGCGCTTTGGCGCGCCGCCACCCAGGACTGTCATAGGTGCTGCCAGCGTGCACGTCGGTTTCAAACTGGCTCGCTGTTTCGCGCATGCCGCCGCGCGCGGACGCATTGCCATAAAGCCCCGATTCGGTGACCACTTCGACATTTTCGGGCGGCAATTCATCGATAAAGCGCGAAGGCAAAGCATTGTTCCATTGATTGAACATGCGCCGGTTGCCAGCAAAGGAAATTTTAGCGATCTCTTTCGCGCGCGTGAGGCCGACATGGGCAAGGCGGCGCTCTTCCTCCAATCCCTTTAAGCCATTTTCTTCCATGCTGCGGTGATGGGGCAGCAAATCTTCTTCCCAGCCCGGTAAAAACACAACGGGAAATTCAAGGCCCTTGGCGCTGTGCAACGTCATGATGCTGACTTTATCATCCGCATCGCTCTGGTCATTGTCCATGACCAGCGAAACATGCTCCAAGAAGCCCGCCATGTTTTCAAAATGCTCCATAGAGCGTATGAGTTCTTTAAGGTTTTCAAGACGTCCCGGCGCATCCGCCGCCTTATCGTTTTGCCACATTTCTGTGTAACCGGATTCATCTAAAATGATTTCAGCAAGATCCGTATGCGGAAGATGCGCGAGCTCGGCTCGCCAGCGGGCAAGGTCATTAAGGAGCCCCACCAAAGGCCGCTTGGCCGCTGGGCCTAAATCATCGGTGTCGAGGAGCTGTTGCGCGGCGCGCACAAGCGAGATGTTTCCAGCGCGGGCCGCCATATGCAGCTTTTGCAGCGTCGCCTTGCCCAATTTGCGTTTTGGCTTGTTGATGATGCGTTCAAAGGCGAGATCATCGTCTTCCGACATCACGACGCGGAAATAGGCCATGGCGTCGCGAATTTCCATACGCTCGTAAAAGCGCGGACCGCCAATCACCCGATAGGGAATGCCAAGATTGATAAAGCGGTCTTCAAACTCGCGCATTTGAAAGGAGGCGCGCACGAGGATGGCGATATCATTCAAGCTGCGTTTAGCGGTGTGATAGTTTTCAATGTCATCGCCGATGACGCGCGCCTCTTCTTCGCCGTCCCAAACACCGCGCACCTGCACCTTTTCGCCATCCGGCTGATCGGTCCATAAAGTCTTACCGAGGCGTCCTTCATTCTCAGAAATCAGCTTCGAGGCGGCAGCCAAAATATGCGGTGTGGACCGGTAGTTTTGTTCAAGACGGATGACTTGCGCGCCGGGAAAATCTTTCTCAAAACGTAAAATGTTATCGACTTCCGCGCCGCGCCAGCCGTAAATCGATTGATCGTCATCGCCCACACAACACACATTCTTATGCTCTTGCGCCAACAAGCGTAGCCAGAGATATTGCGCCACATTGGTGTCTTGATATTCATCGACCAGAATATAGCGAAAGCGCCGTTGATAGTCGGCCAGCACATCCGGATTCTTTTGCAAGAGCTGAATGCACTCCAGCAGCAAATCGCCAAAGTCGGCGGCGTTCAACACTTTGAGGCGCGCTTGATATTGCGCATAAAGCTCGGCTCCCTTGCCATTGGCAAAAGCATAGCTCTCGCCAGTGGGGACTTTATCGGGGGTGAGAGCTTTATTTTTCCAGCCATCGATCAGCGCTGCGAGCAATCGCGCGTTCCAGCGTTTGTCATCAATGTTGCTGGCCTCTAAAAGCTGTTTCAGAAGGCGGATTTGGTCATCCGCATCCAAAATCGTGAAATTGTTCTTGAGACCGGCAAGCTCCGCATGACGACGCAAGATTTTCGCGCCAATCGAATGAAACGTGCCGAGCCACCCCATGCCCTCCACCGCATCGCCAATGAAAGACCCAATGCGCTCGCGCATTTCCCGCGCTGCTTTGTTGGTGAAGGTGACAGCGAGGATCTGGCTCGGCCAAGCGCGCTGGGTTTGCAGGATATAGGCAAGCCGCGTGGTCAGCACCCGCGTTTTACCCGTGCCCGCCCCGGCGAGCACCAGCACAGGGCCGTCCGTCGCCAGCACCGCCTGCTGCTGCGCCTCATTCAGGGCCGTCACATAGCCAGGCAGCGCGCCTTCCGGGGCACGGGCTTGCGCGCGCGCGGAAATCGAGCCTGCCGCCGATGGCGGGTCAGACGGCCGGTCTGCCGGATCACCCTCCGGCGGATCTATGAGAGGTTCGCTTGTCATGATTCTCTGCATCTACCATAGCACAGTGACAGAGAGGCACAAAAAAAGCGCCGGAGAGGCCCCGGCGCTTTCTTTAAACGTGTGTCAGCCGTGACTTAGAAGTTAATGGAACCACGAATACCAAAAGTCCGCGGTTGCGGGAGATAGGCGAATGTGGCAACCGGGAAAGTGCCCGTGCTGAAATCAAGGCCTTTTGCTTGGTCAATAAACGGCAACGCTGATTTAACGGTATCGTCATCCGTGAGATTTTCAACATAAGCCATTAACGACCAACGCTCCGTCTGGATTCCAGCTTGGGCATCAACCGTCCAGTAATCATCAAGTTTTTGCAAATTCGCTGTATCGGCAAATCGCTCGTCTTGGTACCGTCCATTACTTGCCACAAACCAGCTCATATCTGAGTTTGCCAAAGGCGCTTCATAGCGACCACCGAAGGTCACAGCACGCTCAGGAATACCGAGTAGCGTATTGCCGCTATAGTCCCCTGTCGTGGTTCCGGACTTGACCTGCTCATTCACAGACACAGGAACACCTGGCAATTGCGCATTGGCAAGAACAAGGTCTTTGTATTCAGCATCATTATAGACATAACTGAGGTTAAAGGTCAGATTCTCAGTTGGCTTCCAGAGCGCTTCCAATTCCACACCAAATGTTTCGATTTTACCTGCATTTGCAGCGCCTGAGCGCGGCACCATAAATGGATCGTCTGGGTCAGGCGGGAATTGCACCAAGGTTTGCGCATCTTCATACTCATTAAAATAGATGGCCCCATTCAAGAGTAGCGTGTTGTCCAGCCAAGATGTTTTTGCGCCAATCTCATAGGCTGTGAGATCTTCTTTCCCAACCAGCGCCGTATCGATGGCGATAATGTCTGTTGTATAAATTGCTGGCGGTTTATACCCCTTCGCAATAGAGCCGTAGATCAGAGCATCATCCGTCACTTTATAATCAAGACTGACTTTTGGAATGAAGTTCGTATCATCGACTTTACCTTTAATGGCTGGCTCATCAACTGGTGTCGGTAAGGATAAGAAATCGATAACACTGTTCGATTTGTTTGCTGACACTTCAGCCTCGTCATAGATATACCGTGCTTCAGCTGTAGCTTTGAGCTTATCTGTAATTTCAAAACTGACCAAACCAAAGACGGAATAACTTGTCGTGTCCCGTGTAATAATTTTATTTGGGGGCGTTGTGTCAGCAAAATCACACACAAAGACTGTCCCACATCCGAATCCACTGCTGTCACGCAACCAGTAACGGCTGTTATTCGTATCAACCGTTTCTTCTTGGAAATAGTTGACGCCGACTGTCCAATCCACACGGCCTTCAGAGTTTGAGTTTAAGAGGAACTCTTGGCTGAACTGCTCGGTGTCGATGGTGTAATCCGCAAAAATAAAGGTTGCCAAAGGCCGACCAGGATTGACGCGGTCTTGGTGGTTTGTTTCTTGGTTGAGGCTATGTTCATTATCCACATATGACGTTAATGACTTCAGCGTTGCAAAGCCAAGATCCCATTCCCCAATTAAATTGATGCGGAGCAGATCGTCTTTGGTGCCTTCATAATCAGTCCCTGTGAGAGGATTCACCGATTGCATAATATCGGCTTCTTTCGCATCAATCGTGCCTGTTACGGCTTCCAAAGTCGTCGTGGTCAATACCCCACTGCGGATAACAGGCGTAGGCCCGAGAATTGTATTCGAGGTCACCGCAGCAATCGCCGCCGGATCCGATTCGTCTTCCGAGTACATCACATTTAAAAAGAAATTGGCGTTTTCGGTTGGCTCAAACAGCACACCAAGGCCAATGCCATGATTTTCTGAACCACCGGTGTCATTTCCTGTGACGGAGTTTTTATAGTAGCCATCAAGATTATACATCGACATATTCGCACGGATCGCCAGTCTGTCTTCAATCACAGGCCCATCAATAGCTGCACGCAATTCGTAACGCCCATGCTCCGCAATATCGATAGAGGCTGTGCCACCCCAATCATCCATATTTGGACGCCGTGTGACGTAATTGACAGCACCGGCAAACGCGCCACGCCCATAAAGCGCCGACTGCGGACCTTTGACAACCTCTACGCGTTCAATATCAACAAGACGCGTATTGAGAAGAGAGGAACCGCCAGCAGATTCCATAGCTTCGCTCATGGCGTCGATACCATCGATCAAAATCGCAGCGCTTGGACGGCCTGCACGCGCAAAGAGACCACGGATCGAGACACGTGTATCTGATGGCCAAAAGCCTGTATCAAACTGCAAACTTGGCTCAAGTTTCGCCACATCATCAATGTCACGAATAGCGAGACGCTCAATGTCTTGCTCGCTAAAAGCTGTTACCGCCACAGGAATATCTTGGATATTCTCTTCCCGTTTCCGGGCTGTGACCACAAGCTCACTCACTGCCGCACTTGCAGGCAGAACAGGTATAGCCATCAGAATACCCAAAATTGCGGTGGCCATAAGTTTTGTTGAATGTTTCATCGTATTCCCCCGATGTAGAATGAAAGGTTGATCAGAGGGGATGTGATGCTACTCGTCCCTCTGAGTCGTTGCGTATAGCGTATCATTGCCTCACGATGCACAGTAAGCGATATACGCCTTTCGTTAAGCATTCCAAATGTTTGACACTGTGCATGGTGAAATATTACAGCAAATGTTACACACGACTTAACGATTTATAAACGATGGCCATAGTCCAAACAAAAAGCGCCGGAGATGAGCTTACCCCTCCGGCGCTCCTTAGCCCATAGGCTTCATCCTGAGGAGGACCGCCAAGTTTTTGGTGGTCCGTCTCGAAAGATCAAGAAATAGTTGCACCCCTTAACCATCGATGAGCGCGAGCCAGTCGTCTTCGCTCATCACTTGCACGTTAAGCTCCTGTGCTTTCTTCAGCTTGGACCCTGCGCCAGGCCCCGCGATCACAATGTCGGTTTTTTTCGACACAGACCCGGAGACTTTAGCGCCGAGACTTTCCGCCCGGGCTTTCGCTTCGTTGCGAGTCATTTTTTCGAGGCTGCCGGTGAAGACCACTGTTTTGCCGCTCACAGGGCTGTCATCCTCTGGCGCATCGAAATCGCGCACGGTGATTTGCTCAAGCAAGCGATCGACAAGAGCGCGGTTATGAGGTTCGCGGAAGAAATCGAGAACAGCACCCGCAACCACCTCGCCAATGCCATCAACGGCGATCAAATGATCATAGGCGTCGCCCTCTTTGTCTTTAGCGTCTTTCATCGCCGCACGGAGCGCATCCAAACTGCCATAGGTTTTGGCAAAGAGGCGCGCCGTGGTGTCTCCGAGATGTCGCACGCCAAGGGCGAACAAAAAACGATCGAGATCGATCTCGCGCCGCGCATGGATCGCCGCAAAGAGATTGGCGACCGATTGCGCGCCCCACCCTTCGCGCTCCGCAAGATGAATGTCTTCTTGCGCATCGCGGGTCTCGAGCAGGAAAATATCGGCGGGCTCTTTGATAAAACCTTCGTCCCAAAAACTTTCGATTTGCTTCTTGCCCAGGCCTTCAATGTCAAAGGCATTGCGCGAGACAAAATGTTTAAGGCGTTCGACCGCTTGCGCGGGACAGATCAAGCCGCCGGTGCAGCGCCGCACTACATCTTCCTTGCCGGTTTTCGCATTGATTTCGCGCACCGCCCGCGATCCGCACACAGGGCATGCGGTTGGGAAATGAAACGGCGCTTCGCCGTCGTCCCGCTTGTCCAGCACCACTTCCACCACTTGCGGGATGACATCGCCTGCGCGTTGTACAATCACCGTATCACCAAGGCGGATGTCTTTGCGGGCGATTTCATCTTCGTTATGCAGCGTAGCATTCGACACCACAACACCGCCCACCGTCACCGGATCAAGCTTAGCCACAGGGGTGAGCGCGCCGGTGCGGCCCACTTGAATGTCAATATCATTGATAATGGTTGTCGCTTTTTCCGCTGGAAATTTATGGGCAATCGCCCAGCGCGGCGCGCGCGAGACAAATCCCAACCGCTCTTGCCAATCCAAACGATCGACTTTGTACACCACGCCATCAATGTCATAGCCGAGAGAAGAGCGTTGCTCTTCAATGCGATCATACGCCGCCAAGATGTCGGCGATGGTTGCACAGCGCGCCATCAAGGGATTCACCGTAAAGCCCCACTCGGCCATTTTTGCGACCATGCCGGTTTGGGTCTCCGCAGGCATGGTGCTGACCTCACCCCACGCATAGGCAAAGAATCGCAGCGGACGCGACGCTGTGACATTGGGGTCGAGCTGACGCAACGACCCTGCGGCTGCATTGCGCGGATTGGCGAAAAGGGGTTTATCCGCGTCCTCTTGTCGCTGATTGAGCAAGGTGAAATCGCCGTGCGACATATAAACTTCGCCGCGCACCTCAAACACATCCGGAATGTCGTCGCCATGCAATTCGCCGGGCACATCTTTCAGCGTGCGCAAATTGGCGGTG
>JANQLI010000021.1 GCA_028280675.1 Alphaproteobacteria bacterium | reverse complement strand
GCTTGGGCGGCGCGATAATAAATACAAGGCGCGAATTAAAATCCTCGTCAACGAAACCGGTGTGGATGAATTCACGCGGCTTGTCGAAGATGAATGGTTGCATCTTAAAGATGGCCCACTTGCGCTGCCGCAAGATGAAATTAACCGCATCCATGCCTATTTCGCACCGCCTGACTATGAAGATCTGCCGGATGATGACGCATCTTATCAATTGAAGCTTGCCGAAGTGCCCGCTTTTGCGCAATGGGTGACGTCTAATGTGGCCAGCCACAAACAGCCCGGATACGCCATTGTGAATGTGTCGCTCAAGCCCATTGGCGGTATTCCCGGCGATATTACGTCAGATCAAATGGATCTTGTTGCCGATTTGTCCGAGCGCTATAGCCACAATGAAATTCGCGCCACCCATGAGCAAAATCTTGTTTTGCCGTATGTGAGAAAAGCCGACCTCTTTGATGTGTGGTCCGCTTTGAATGGCGCAGAATTGGCAACCGCGAATATCGGATTGATTTCCGATATGATTGCGTGCCCTGGTCTTGATTATTGTAACCTTGCCAATGCACGCTCTATACCGGTTGCGCAACGTATTTCCGAACGCTTTGCCGATTTGCAGCGTCAACACGATATTGGCGATTTGAAGATCAAAATTTCCGGATGCATCAATGCCTGCGGCCATCACCATGTCGGCAATATCGGCATTTTGGGCGTCGATAAAAAGGGTACGGAATTTTATCAAATCACTCTCGGCGGGAGCGCGACCGAACAAACATCTTTGGGCAAAATTGTCGGCCCTGCATTTTCTTATGACGATGTTGTGGACGCCATTGAAACAATTGTCGATGTGTATCTGGCGGAGCGGCAAAAAGGCGAAGTGTTCAATGACACTTTCGCACGTTTAGGCGTGGCGCCATTTAAGGAGAAACTCTATGCCACTGATTAAAAACAATCAGATTGTGGAAGATACCTGGATCGCCGTTGATGACGATGCAGACATTCCAGCAACCGGCAATGTCATCGTGGGTTATGATTGCTGGCGTGAACAGCGCGACCACTTTGCCTCGCATGCAGGCCGTGTTGGCGTGCGTTTGAAAAGTGACCAACCGCCTTCCCTGATCAATGGCAGTTTGCATGCGATTGATCTTATTGCGCTTGAATTTCCGGCCTATACAGACGGCCGCGCATATTCTTATGCGCGTCTGCTGCGTGACCGCTATGGCTTTGAAGGGGAAATACGCGCTGTCGGGGATGTGCTGCGTGACCAAGCTTTTTATATGTTGCGATGTGGGTTTGATTCTTTTGCCGTCACCAATGAAAACGCCTTGTCCGGATGGCTCGACGCCTTTGAAGAATTTACCCATGTCTATCAACCTGCAACGGATCAACGCGCATTTGTGATTCATCAGCGTCATTATACAGCGCAAGCGGCGGAGTAGTTTTGCTTGACTGATTCTGTCATCCATAAAGATCAGGCGCAATTGCTGGCTGAGAAGATTGCGCAGGACAAAGTCACCACACCGGAGACGTTGCCAAGCATACCTGATCTTGCCACATTGGATGCCCAGCATGCCGATGCGGATGCAGAAACATTTCTGCGGGCGATGATCGATGAATTTGATGGACGCATTGCCCTCGTGTCTTCTTTCGGTGCGGAATCGGCTGTGCTTCTTGATCTTGTGGCGCGGGTGAAAAAGGATTTGCCTGTTATCTTTCTTGAAACAGGTATGCACTTTGCCCAAACCCTGACCTATCGCAATAAGTTGATCAAGCAATTGGGGCTAACCAATGTGCAATCGGTGACGCCCGATCCTGCAGATCTTGCTGAACACGATGCCGATGAATCGTTATGGCAATGGGACACGGATCAATGCTGCCATATCCGTAAAGTGTTGCCGCTGCAAAAAGCCTTAAGTGGCTATGATGCGTGGATCAATGGACGCAAACAAATGCATGGCGGATTGCGCGTGCGCCTTCCCCGTCTTGAGTTAAGCGGGGGACACATCAAAGTGAATCCCCTTGCCTGGTGGACGCGCGATGATGTGGAAGCGGCTTTTGAGTCAAGTGGTTTGCCGCGTCATCCCCTTGTCGAACAGGGTTACCCATCGATTGGCTGTTGGCCGTGTACGCAACCGGTCGATTCGGATGATGATGTGCGCGGAGGCCGCTGGAACGGTCAAGATAAAACCGAATGCGGCATCCACGTCACAATGCTGCGTTCACAGGCTTAGCCCGCATCCGCAGGGGGCGCATCTTTGCGCGGTGCGGGTTCTTGCTGACGGATATAATTTTCCAAACTTGAATAGCTTGGATCGACCCAGGTATCCGGCGCCTCCATATAGATCGGATAATTCTTCTGGGTGTATTCGAGGATATCCTCACTAATGTCTTCGATATTATCCGTGCTGCCCATGAAGCATTGATACAGAATGTGTCCAGGGGCTTGATCCATCAGCATCCACGGGAGCCAGGGTGTGGTGCGGCTCCACGTGCCGCGAGTTTTGACAGACGTGTTCTCCGCATTTTGCAGTTCCGCCATATCAATTTGATACATGAAGTGCTCAGTAACGCGTGTCATCGGCCCAGGGGATTCACGTGGCCATTCATCGGGCTGCATGGCGCTCGGGTAGAGCAGGTGAATATGGTTATCCATATTCATCACATCCCCGCGCGGGATCCATGGCAGAATGAATGGGATCGGCTCGCGTTTCTCTTGGTTCAGCCCGCCATAGCTTGGCGGTTCGGGGTAGGTCTCGCGAATGTAGTGATTAAAAGGATCATTGGCGATCGGAACAACGCGCACGCGCTCACCATTGAATGGGTTATCCCATTCTTCCATGATCTCGCCAGTTTTGAGATCTTTATAATACCCAACTTCGCGCAGCAGCTTTTGGAATGTGCCGTCTTCTTGCGGGACAAGACGCGCACAGCTAAATCCCTCCATCATGAACAGGTTTTCGAGTTTCTTATTATCTTGTACAGACATGACGAGGCCCGAATACCAGCCATATTTGGTTTTACTGGTATCGAGATTACCAAGCATGCGGGCGTAAGTGAGTTTATTGTCTTTTGCTGTGGTTAGGTCAAAGTCACCTGCCGTGAGAGCTTCCGGTGTGACCCTCGATCCGGCGGCTTGTGCCGGTGCGGTGCCAATAGCTAATGACGCCCCTGCAGCCATGCCTAAGCCACCTGTGCTCAACATCATTTGACGGCGGCTGAGATTTAAACTTTTCATCTTTTGCTCCTCCATTTACAAAATATGGCAGAAGCTTACCACCCAGTTATGTTTTGACAGGGGCAAAAAAGTTGTCGGCCAAATGGTGGTTATCCAGGGGGCATGTTAAGGCCAGCGGCGCTTTCGAATCGGCTATAAGCGCGCCTGGAAGGATACGCATCACTGGACATGCCCATTGACACCGCCGAGCTTGATTGGAAAGACGGCCTGACCCCCGTGTCACGCCGCTTTCATGATGTCTATTTTTCCGCCGAAGATGGCCTTGAGGAAAGCCGCTATGTGTTCTTGCGGGGGAATGGTTTGCCGGATGCGTGGCGCAGGAAAGACCGGTTTTGCATTTGCGAAACGGGATTTGGCAGCGGTCTGAATTTTCTCGCCACATGGGATCTGTGGCGGCGTCACCGGCCCAAAGGCGCTGAGCTGCATTACTTATCACTCGAAGCCTATCCCATGACGCGCGGCGATATGGCGCAAGCGCTTGCACCTTGGGCAGAGCTCATAGACCTCACGTCAATGCTTTTGCCCCTCTATCCCGATCCGCAGCCGGGTTTTCATCGCATTGCCTTGCCCGATGGGATCACGCTAACGCTGATGGTCGGAGACGTCATTGCGATGTTGCGTGAGTGTGAGGCAAAAATAGATGCTTGGTATCTGGATGGATTTTCGCCAGCGCAAAATCCTGACATGTGGCAAGAGGCCATGTTCGCCGAGATGGCGCGGCTCAGCGCCGATGGCGCCACAGCAGCGACATTCACGTCGGCGGGTCATGTGCGGAGCAATTTAGAAGCCAATGGTTTCGAAGTGACACGTGTGCCGGGCTTTGGGCGAAAGCGTCATATGACAGAGGCGCGTTTCCATGGCGCGGAAGCGCCACTACAAAAAGCACCCTGGTACACCACGCCGTCACCACATGAAGGGGATCACAAAGTCGTTGTTCTTGGCGCCGGTATTGCTGGGGCATCCACAGCGTTTGCTTTTGCGCGCCGTGGCTGGGATGTGCAGGTCATTGATCGCCATGACGGCATTGCACAAGAGGCGTCGGGCAATCCTGAAGGCATGTTGATGCCGCGTTTTGCAGTCGATCAAACCCCGGAAGGCCGATTCTATGGCGAAGCATTTCGCGCAACCCTTCAAGGCCTGCAATCTTTAATCGCAGACGGCGCAGAAATCCCGCATGATCTTTGCGGTGTTTTGCAATTCGCGCGTGATGAAAAAGAGCATCGCCGCTTACAGGCTCTGGCAAAAGATCAAACATTGCCTGAAAGCATGATGCGGTGGGTCACAGCACGTGAGGCAAAAGAGCTTGCAGGCGTTTCTGTCTCGCATGCGGCGCTTTATTATCCGAATGGAGGGTGGATTGCTCCGCGCGCTTTTTGTGAAGCGCTGTTGCGTGATGTGCCTGTCCACACAGGCATCGCCATAGAACAGATTGAGTACGATAATGCTGAATGGCGTTTGAAAGATGCGCGCGGTGTGGTGATGGCGCAAGCGCCTGTTTTTGTGCTTGCCAATGGCATTGACGCGCTGCGTTTTGGGCAGGTCTCATGGTTGCCTTTGCAAGCCTTCCGGGGGCAGATGAGTTTGGTGCCGGAAACAGAGACAAGCCGCTCGTTGAAATCGGTGCTCTCTTTTGGGTCCTATATGATCCCTTCACGCGATGGTCGCCATGCGATTGGGGCGACCTATGACAAAGTGTCCTCGCGGAACGGACAACCCGCCGTCAAGCGCAGTGATCATAAAAAGAATGTTGACGGTATCAACGCCTTTCTTCCAGACCTTATCGGTGGCGATCTGACCCCGGAGGTGCGCGGCCGTGCGGCGCTGAGGTGCACGACGCCTGATCGTCACCCCGTGGCTGGTCCCGTGCCTGATGCAGACTATTATCGCACCGCCTATGAGCGGTTTCGGCATGGCCCTTTGGGCGCGTTTCCTGAACCCCAGTATTTACCTGGTCTTTATGCCCATGTTGCTTTGGGGTCGCGCGGGTTAACAACGGCTCTGATCTCTGCGGAGTTAATCGCCAGCCAAGTTTGCGGCGCGCCTTTACCGCTCGAAAAAAGTATCGTTGATACGTTGCATCCTGCACGTTTCTTGATGCGGCAGATCAAACGCAGCCGCTAACGTATCTCTATGACGAGAGGGCTTCGAGTGCGGCACGATCAAGGCCTAACGCGTCGGCGCTGTCACGTAATTGCTGCCATGTTGTCGCATCGACCTCAATGCCATGGGTGCGCCGCTCTTCTGCACTCAGGTGTTCCGGTTGTCCTGGAACGAGGACAGGCGCATCTGCATTTTGCGCTGGGGAGGCCGTTACATAATCGGCATAGGCTGTAATTTCTTTGCGCATGGCGCTGAGGTCACCGAATTTTGCCGGGTCGAGAATGATGCCGAATATATTGTTCACAATACTTCCCTGCATCTCATGGTCCGGCTGGATGGTTTTGCCGTTGG
>JANQLI010000370.1 GCA_028280675.1 Alphaproteobacteria bacterium | reverse complement strand
AATCCGTGAAGTGTCTCCGGAAGAATTGCGCGAGTCGGAGGAAATGGCGCGCACGAAAGCCCAAACGGATACCTTAACAGAACTTCCGAACCGTGAAGCATTTTTAAATGATGTGCAAACGGCGGTTGCCGTCTTTAAGCGGCAAGGGCCACCGCCAGAAGGTGGGAGCAAACCCGCTATTCTCTCTGTCGATATTGACCGCATTAAAACGGTGAATGAGGGACTGGGGCTTGATGGTGGTGACCAATTATTATTGCTGATGGCCCAACGATTGAACGAGACGATTGCGCCCGAAGACAAACTTGCGCGGCTCAGCGGCGGGGAATTTGCTATCTTAACACAAGTCAAGCATGACTCAGATGAGATCATGGATCTCGCTGCGTTGTTGCATGATGTGATGGCGCAGCCTTTGACAATTGAAGGAACGGAAATCTTCCCGTCCATTATTATTGGCATCTCGATTTGTCATGACATTGACCAGGCAGCCGAGTCTCTGTTGTCTGAAGCCCAACAGGCGTTGCATGAGGCGCGTAAAGACGGCGAAGGCTCTACGAAAGTCTATGAACCGGGTATGGGGATAGATCGTAGCCGCGAATTAGAGTTTGAAGCTGAATTGCGCCGTGCCCTCGAGAACTATGAAATGGAGGTCTATTATCAGCCGATTATGGATCTGAATGATGGGCATATTGCAGGATTTGAATCACTCATTCGCTGGAATCACCCAACCCGTGGTTTGCTGAGTCCGTCACAATTTGTGCCCCGTGCAGAAGAATTGAATCTTATTAAATCACTTGGTCATTTCGCGCTCTCTATGACGAGTTTGCAATTGTCGCAATGGCAATCCTTTTTCATGCTCGACCGCCCGCTCTTTGCGAGTGTGAATGTGTCTACGAAGCAATTGTTGGACAATGATTTGATTAATGAATTTGCAGGTGTGATGAACTCTGTTGATCTTGCGCCAAACAGCTTGAAGCTTGAAGTGACGGAAAGTCAATTGATTGAAAACCAAGAACAAGCGATTGATGTATTAAGAAAATTGAAAGAGCTTGGTGGTGGCGTGGTGCTCGATGATTTCGGAACCGGGCATTCTTCCTTGGAGCGGCTGAAGTCATTCCCATTCGACACCATTAAAATAGACAAATCATTTGTCAAAGAACTTTCTGAAGATAACCAATCCCTCGTGCTTGTTAAATCCACGGTGGATCTCGCACATAATTTGGGCATGGATGTGGTGGCGGAAGGGGTCGAAGACGAAAAGGTTGGACAGGTGCTTTGCGACCTCGGCTGTAACTATGCGCAAGGCTATGTTTTTGGCGCCCCGATGACGGCTATGGAGGCGCAAGCATTCATTGCGAACTATTGGGCGAATTAACGTTTAGGCGCGGCCTGCATCGCTTGACAAAAAGGATGCGTCAACGCCCAATTTCTCTAATGCTTTTTCCCATTTCGACTCATTGTCGCTGTTAAATACAAGGGCCGGGTCTCCTTCGCAGTGAAGCCACCCATTTGAATGAATCTCTTCTTCAAGTTGGCCTGGCGCCCAGCCCGCATATCCCAGCACGAGGATCGATTGATTAGGGCCTTGGCCTTTGGCAATCGCCTTTAAAATATCAAGCGTCGCCGTCACGCCAATGGATGTGCCTTCATGCATCAAGCTTGTTTCGGGCTGTTGATAATCAGTCGAGTGCAACACAAATCCGCGTTCCGTTTCTACCGGACCGCCAAATTGAACGGATGGCTTAAAACGGATTTCGTCATGGGGGACCTCTAACTGCTCCAGAAGGTCGCTAAAATCGACATTCTCAATATCTTTGTTGACGACAAAGCCCAGGGCCCCATCGTCTGAGTGAGCGCAAAGGTATATGACAGACCGGTCAAAGCGCGGATCACCCATACCGGGCATGGCGATCAAAATTTGGCCTTCGAGAAATGATTTTCTGCTCATAGATGCTCTGCTGAATGCTGGTTTTAGATAAGAATACCCTGGACTTCACGCATGATGCAAACATGGGCAAAGAATGGCAGGATTGCGCCGAAAACCCTAAAATTTTCGCGGGTACTATTTGACATCGCGACCCATTTTCATCTTTTCAAAGCTGGTGCAAAAGCGTTAAATGCGCATCGCATTTCACGCAACTATTCTTCACAGTCACGGATCGACAAGAGTAAGGAAAAACACGATGACCATCCAAGAAGGCGATAAAATACCAAGTGTCAGTCTGAAAACCATGACCTCCGAGGGGCCAAAAGACATTACCACGGAAGAGATTTTCTCTGGAAAAACTGTGGCGTTCTTTTCTGTGCCGGGTGCGTTTACACCAACCTGTTCGGCGTCACACTTGCCAAGCTATATTAATAATGCAGCCGCTTTGCGTGATAAGGGGGTCGATAGCATTGTCTGCATGTCCGTAAATGATGCCTTTGTTATGGGGGCTTGGGGTGATTCACAGGGCGCCGGTGATGATGTGCTGATGCTGGCTGATGGCAATGGCGACTTGGCGAAAGCCCTTGATCTTGAACTGGACGGCAGTGGCTTCGGCCTTGGGATGCGTAGTCAGCGTTTCTCCTTCATTGCCAAGGATGGGGTGGTTGATACGTTAAATGTCGAGGGACCCGGCGAATATAAAGTGTCTAGCGCAGAACATATGCTGACTCAGCTTTGAGTGCTTGTGCGCAAACACGTAAAAGGCTCTCCTCGTGAGAGCCTTTTTTATAGGTATGCGGCCATACCTTGATTGGCGAGTTGGTCTGCTTTTTCATTGCCATAATCGCCATTGTGTCCTTTGACCCAATGCC
>JANQLI010000349.1 GCA_028280675.1 Alphaproteobacteria bacterium | reverse complement strand
TTCCTCTTGAGCTTGCAGGCCGCAAAGACGCTTTTGCGCGGGCGGCCGAAGAACTCACGGAAGTGGGTCTTGGTCATCGGATGACGCATTACCCCGGACAATTGTCGGGCGGCGAACAACAGCGTGTGGCATTGGCGCGGGCTGTGGCATCAGATCCTAAAATCCTCTTTGCAGATGAGCCGACTGGAAACTTGGATGGAGCGACGGGGGACCAAATCATCGATCTTATTTTCCGTTTGCATGACCACCGTGACACCACGTTGGTGCTCATCACCCATGACCCATCCCTTGCGGCGCGGTGTAACCGTGTGATTGGCCTGCGCGATGGTCAGGTGGAAAGCGATATGCCCGGCACAGCCTCCAAGGAAGGGCTGACCACGTTATCATCATGAGGTCTTGGTTTGCAGATATTGGCACAGCTTGGCTGTTCGCAAAACGTGAGTTGCGTGGTGGCCTAAAAGGCTTTCGCGTCTTTGTTGCGTGCCTTGCTCTTGGTGTCGGCGCCATTGCGTCGGTTGGCTCACTCTCTGACATGCTGCAAACAGGATTGGCGGCACAATCACTTGCGGTTCTCGGCGGTGATGCCGAGGTTGTTTTAACGCAACGCGATTTAACGCAGCGGGAAATCACATGGCTCGAAAGCCAGGGAACTGTATCTCGCGTGAAGGAATTGCGGGCCATGGCGCGCGGGCTGAACAGCGATGTGCGCAACCTTGTTGAGCTTAAGTCTGTCGATGAACGCTACCCTCTCTATGGCGAGCTCACTTTTGAAGACGACACGACGCTGCAAGATGCAACCCGTAATAAGGGCGGTGTTTGGGGTGCCGCGGTTGAGCCAAAACTCTTGCCCCGTCTGGGGATTGGGCCGGGAGACCTAATACGCTTAGGCGACATTGATGTTGAAGTACGTGCGCTCATAGCTCTTGAGCCCGACCGTGTGAGCAACGGGTTTTCCTTCGCGCCGCGGATTTTCATTTCCCCTACGGCTCTCAATGAAACAGGTCTCGTGACATTCGGCAGCCAGATCTCCCGCAAATACCGCATTCAGTTGCCCGAGGGGACCGATGGGGCGGTGTGGATGGCAAGCGCGGCAGAAGCGTTAGACGAAGATGCGGCTGAACGTTTGCGTGGTCCGGAAGATGGCACACGCGGCGCAGAACAATTTATCGAGCGGGTCAGTTTGTTCCTGACTCTGGTTGGCTTGACCACATTGGTGATTGGCGGCGTTGGAGTCGGGAATGCGATTAAGGCGTTTCTTGATGGTAAAGCGCAAGACATCGCCATTTATAAATGTTTGGGTGCGACGGGCGCCTTGATTTTTCAATCCTTTTTTATCCAAGTGCTGGCGATTGCCTCGATTGGTTTGTTGATCGGTATTATTGCGGGCATCCTCATTCCGATGGCCGTCGTGGCTCTCTTTGGCGCGCTGCTTCCATTCCCTGCGGAGATTACGGTTTACCCGCTTCCATTACTAATGGCTGCGGTGGATGGGCTTTTGGTGACAATCGCATTTGCCATATGGCCATTGGCGCGCGCGCGTGACGTGAAACCTGCAGCGCTGTTTCGCGATATGTTAACACCGCAAAAAAGTTGGCCGCGGCTGCCTTACGTCATTGCCACGGCTATCACGGTTTTCATTCTTGTGATCCTGGCTGTTTTTATCACCCCCTATCAACAATTCGCGTTGATCTTCCTTGCGGGGGCCAGTGTGACATTTCTTTTGTTACGTCTTGAAGCGGCATTGATGGTGCGCTTTGCGAAAGCACTGGGGCGGCCGAAAAGCCCTGGCTTACGGTTGGCGCTAACAAACCTTTATCGCCCTGGCGCGCCGACAGTATCAGTGGTCATGTCCATTGGCTTGGGGCTGACGCTGATTGTGGCGGTGGCGATGATTGAAGGCAATATCTCGCAACAGATCGAAGAAGAATTGCCCGATGCAGCGCCGCCTTTTTTCATGTTTGATATTCGCCGTGATCAAGCAGAGCCCTTTGATGCATTAGTGGAAGGTATTCCCGGTGTGCAAAGTCTGACACGCCAGCCTATTGTCAGGGCCACAGTGACGGAGATTAATGGTGTTGTCCCTAACCCTGAAGATGTTGCACCGGAAGCGCGCTGGGTTTTAGAGCGGGAGCGCAACATTACTTACCGTGTCGATCAGCCGGATAACGCGACGATCATTGACGGCGAGTGGTGGCCTGCGGATTATACGGGTGAGCCATTGATTTCCATTTCGACAGAATTGCAGCAAGGTCTGAATTTAGGTGTCGGGGATACGGTCACCTTCAGTATTGTCGGGCGGCCTATTACGGCTGAAGTTGCGAATGTGCGCCGTATTGATGTTACGCAAGGGGGCACAACGTTTTCAGTCATTTTCTCACCAGGACCTCTTGATCGCGCCCCGCAACAAAATTTGGCGCTCATACGCGTTGATCAGGATGCGGAGGAACGTGTGCATAAAGCCGTGACGGATGAGTTTCCCAACATCTCTATCATATGGGTGCGCGAGGCGATGGCTGCGCTCATCACGCTTCTTGCAGATATTGCGGTGGCCGTGCAATCTACCGGTGCCGTCACTATTCTTGCGGGTATTCTTGTATTGTCTGGCGCGATGGCGTCTGGTCACCGGCATCGAGTCTATGATTCCGTCATTCTCAAAGTTCTCGGAGCCACACGGCGGCGCATTCTGACGGCCTATCTTATTGAATATGCGATTTTAGGGTTTGGCACAGCTTTGCTTGCGGCCTTGATTGGCACGGTTGGCGCCTATTTGATTATTACCCAAGGTATGGAGGCCACCTGGTCATTCCTGCCTATGACGTTGGCGTCCACGATCATTATCGCCACATTGTTTATGGTTATTTTGGGCTTCTTCGGTATATGGCGGGCGCTGGGGCAAAAAGCAGCTCCTGTGCTGCGGACGGAGTGAAGAGCTGTCACAGAAAATTTATCTCTTAATGATTCATCAAGATTCCTTCGCGATTCTTATAAAAAGCCCATAATTTAAGTGTTTACGAAGCCTATTTTACTTGAAACGCGCGCGCAATTTTCCAATATAATGGGCAATAACATGTGTAAGCCTTTGAAAGGATGATGTCGCAATGGCTGATTATGACGATCAATATATGCAACGCACCTCGACCATGGGTGCTGAGGTCCTGAATG
>JANQLI010000310.1 GCA_028280675.1 Alphaproteobacteria bacterium | reverse complement strand
AATCCTAATGCTGAGCGGTATGAGACTTTAACCTATATGGATGTTCTGTCACGGGATCTGCGTGTGATGGATGCTTCGGCGATCAGTGTGGCGCGCGAAAATAATGTCCCCATTATCGTTTTCGCTTTGCGTGATAAAGGCGCCTTCGTCGATGTCTTGTCAGGCAAGGGGAAAAGTACGATTATTCAGGGGAAGTAGAGAGCTCCCTAAGAAGGCTTCGCACATCGCCCCCAGGGTCTCCTGAGATCATGTGGGGGAGGAAATAGGAAATCTGGCTATGTCTGACGAGAAAGAAGAACTTGATATTGATGATATTGAACGCCGCATGGATGGCGCGCTCAAAGCGTTGAAGTCTGAATTTGCTGGACTCCGCACAGGCCGGGCGTCGGCAAGCCTTGTTGAACCGGTAATGGTTGAAGCATATGGACAGCAGATGCCCTTAAATCAGGTTGGCACCATCGGGGTGCCCGAACCACGCCTTATTACTGTCCAAGTTTGGGATAAAGGTAGCGTTGCGGCTGTCGAAAAAGCGATCCAAAATGCTGGCCTTGGCGTTAATCCTGTTGTCGATGGTCAGATGATCCGCATCCCGATTCCAGAGCTGAATGAGGAACGCCGGGTTGAACTCACTAAAGTGGCGGGTCGTTATGCGGAACAAGCGCGTGTTGCCGTCCGCAATGTCAGGCGTGACGGCATGGAGCAATGTAAAAAGCTCGAAAAAGATGGGCATATGGGCGAAGATGAACACAAGATGTGGTCTGCGGAGATTCAGACGCTCACGGATAATCATATTAAACAAATTGATGACGCCCTGCATGTGAAAGAAGAAGAGATCATGCAAGTCTAATCTTCGGCGTTAAATGCACCGTATAATCACTAACTGTTAAGACATGACATCAAACGATCAACATAGTACACAGCGAAAATCTCCGCGTCATGTCGCCATCATTATGGATGGTAATGGGCGTTGGGCAAAGGCCCATCACGTTCCACGCAATATGGGGCATCGCCAAGGGGTTGAAGCAGTTCGTCAGCTTGTGCGCGCTCTTAAAGGCACCGAGATTGAATTTCTCACACTTTACGGATTTTCTTCCGAAAATTGGTCGCGACCGGAAACCGAAGTGAATGACCTTATGGGGTTGTTACGGTTTTATATTCAGCGCGATTTGGCTGAGCTCGTATCTAATAATGTTCGCATACGTATCATTGGGTCACAGAAGGGACTTGCCGCGGATCTTGTTGAATTGATCAATAAGGCAGAGAAACAAAGCGCAGAGAATACAGGACTCACTTTGATTATCGCGTTTAATTATGGCGGCCGTGATGAAATCACACATGCTGTGTCAAAAATAGCGGATCAGATTGCGAAAGGGGACTTTCAGGCTGCCGATATTTCGCCCGATCATGTCGCGCAAAATCTTTATACGAAGGATATTCCTGACCCGGATTTGATTATTCGCACAAGCGGTGAACAGCGCTTGAGTAATTTTCTCACCTGGCAAGCGGCTTATGCGGAATTGGTGTTCATGCCGATACTCTGGCCGGATTTTACAAAAGATCACCTCTTAGAAGCGATTGCGGAGTATCATAATCGAGAGCGGCGATTCGGCGGACGGCCTGATGCTGAGGAGCCAGACGCAACGGAATTACTTTCCGCAACAGCGAATCGATTGACGTGACAAAGAAATCCACGGACGACACTGACGCCCATTCTTCAATGCGCAATGTTCCGAAGGCGAGGGGGAATCTTGCGCGCCGTGTGATCTCTGCTTTAGTGATCGCCCCGATTGGCCTTATTGCGATTTGGGCAGGCGGTATCGTCTTTGATATTTTAGTCGGCATTATCGCTGTTCTTATGGCCTTTGAGTGGACCCGCTTGGTTTTCGGGAAAGACAACAAATTAGCGTTCATGGTCCATGCACTTTTCTCCGTTATCGCTTTAGCGGTTTTAAATATCGGCATGACGGAACTCGCATTTGCTGTCATGGCGGTGGGTGCTGTTGTCGCCGGTGTCTTAGCGCTATCAAAGAAAACGTCGGCCATTTGGGCTTTGGCTGGTGTGATTTATTCGACGGGGCCTTTGCTTTGTATTTCATGGCTCCGTGATATTCCTGACTTGGGTTTTATCATTGTGCTTGCTGTGGTTCTCGTGATTGTCGCGA
>JANQLI010000284.1 GCA_028280675.1 Alphaproteobacteria bacterium | reverse complement strand
GTTTGTTTTAACACGGCGATGACCGGCTATCAGGAAATTCTCACCGATCCGTCTTACGCCGGGCAGATCATCAATTTCACCTTTCCCCATATTGGCAATGTCGGCGCTAACCCGGAAGACATCGAAACCGCCTGCAGCGCGGCAGCAGACTCGGGTGTGCGCGGCTGCATCGTTAAAGCGGATGTGACACAGCCCGCCAATTACCGCGCGGTGCAGCATCTTGATGAATGGCTGAAAGCAAAAGGCATTGTCGGCCTTGCCGGGATCGACACCCGCGCCCTCACGCGCCTGATCCGTGAAAACGGCATGCCGAATGCGGTCATCGTCAATGATCCCGACGGCACGATCGATGTAGATACGGCGCTGGCCAAAGCGAAAGACTTTCCCGGCCTTGAAGGCATGGATCTTGCGAAAGAAGTAACCTGCGGCCAGCGTTACACATCGGATGAAACCGAATGGGTGTGGAATGAAGGCTATGGCACACAAACCGCGCCCAAGCATCACGTCGTCGCCATGGACTTTGGCATTAAGAAAAATATTTTACGGTGTCTGGCGTCAACAGGATGCAAAATCACCGTGGTGCCTGCGCACACATCGGCCGATGACGTGCTGGCCTTGAACCCGGATGGGATTTTCCTCTCAAATGGTCCAGGAGACCCCGCCGCCACCGGAGAATATGCGGTGCCAACCATTCAAAGCCTGGTCGCCAGCGGCAAGCCTGTGTTTGGCATTTGCTTAGGACATCAAATGCTGGCGTTGGCGCTCGGCGCGCAAACCAAAAAAATGCATCAAGGTCATCACGGCGCAAACCATCCGGTGAAAGATCTGACCACGGACAAAGTAGAGATCGTCTCCATGAACCATGGCTTTACGGTAGACCGCGAGAGCTTGCCGGAGGGTGTGTCAGAAACACATATATCACTGTTTGACCAAACCAATTGTGGCATCGCTGTCGATGGTAAACCGATCTTCTCGGTGCAATATCACCCGGAAGCCTCGCCCGGCCCGCAAGACAGTTATTATTTGTTTGAGCGGTTTGTGACCGCAATGGAGGGTTAATAAAACTCCTTCCCCCCTCAAATCATTAGAAGCACACGACAGAGACACAAAGAGCGACCATGCCCAAACGTACTGACATTGAAAGCATCCTCATCATTGGCGCCGGGCCGATTATTATCGGCCAGGCCTGTGAGTTTGATTATTCCGGCACGCAAGCCTGTAAGGCGCTGAAGGAAGATGGCTATCGCATCATTTTGGTGAACTCGAACCCGGCCACCATCATGACCGATCCTGAATTGGCCGACGCCACCTATATCGAGCCGATCACGCCAGAGTTTGTCGAAAAGATCATCGAAAAAGAACGCCCGGATGCGATCCTGCCCACTATGGGCGGGCAAACCGGCCTCAACACCGCGTTGGCGCTCGATAAAAATGGCGTGCTGGAAAAATATGGCTGCGAGCTGATCGGCGCCGATCAAAACGCGATTGCAAAAGCCGAAGACAGAAAACTTTTCGACACCGCAATGAAAAAAATAGGGCTTGAATTGCCTCGCGCAGACGTTGCGCACAATCTTGACGAAGCGAAGGCCGTGTTAGAGATGGTTGGCTTACCCGCAATTATCCGCCCCTCTTTTACCATGGGCGGCACGGGCGGCGGCATTGCCTATAACAAAGAAGAATTTTTTCACATCGTCGAACGCGGGCTTGATGCCTCACCCACGAATGAAGTTCTTATCGATGAATCTTTGATCGGATGGAAAGAATATGAGATGGAAGTGGTGCGCGACAAAGCGGACAACGCCATCATCGTGTGTTCCATCGAAAATGTCGATCCCATGGGCGTGCATACGGGGGATTCGATCACCGTCGCGCCGGCCCTCACACTGACCGACAAAGAATATCAAATCATGCGGAATGCCTCGATCGCCGTGCTGCGCGAGATTGGCGTTGAAACCGGTGGATCAAACGTGCAGTTCGCCGTAAACCCTGAAGACGGGCGTTTAGTGGTTATTGAAATGAACCCGCGTGTGTCGCGCTCATCCGCTCTCGCATCAAAAGCCACCGGCTTCCCGATTGCCAAAGTCGCTGCACGCTTGGCTGTCGGCTATACCCTTGATGAACTCGATAATGACATCACTGGTGTCACGCCCGCCTCGTTTGAGCCGTCCATTGATTATGTGGTTACAAAAATTCCACGCTTTGCGTTTGAGAAATTCAAAGGGGCCGAACCCACACTCACAACGGCGATGAAATCGGTCGGTGAAGTGATGGCGATTGGCCGCAGCTTCCCCGAAAGCCTGCAAAAAGCCTTGCGCGGCATGGAGACCGGTCTCACCGGATTGAATGATGTGGAGATCCCCGGCCTTGGTGAAGGGGATGATGACAACGCTATCCGCGCCGCCCTTGCCAACCCGACGCCGGATCGCTTGCTGACCATTGCACAAGCCTTGCGCCTTGGCATGAGCGTAGACGACGTGCACAGCGCCTGCGGTTATGAGCCATGGTTCTTGCGGCAGATCGCTGACATTGTTGCCATTGAGACTGATGTCAAAACCAATGGTTTGCCGACGGATGCAGGCGCATTGCGTTATATTAAATCGATGGGCTTTTCCGATGCGCGGCTCGCCGAACTGACCGGCACAGATGAAGGCAGCGTGAAAGATGCACGCCACACATTAAATGTGCAGCCGGTGTTTAAACGGGTCGATACCTGTGCGGCCGAGTTCGCCGCCCGCACACCCTATATGTACTCGTCCTACGAGACCTTAAGCTTCGGCGATGCGCCGGATTGTGAGTCCCACCCAAGCGACCGTAATAAAGTGATCATCTTGGGCGGCGGGCCAAACCGGATCGGACAAGGGATCGAGTTTGACTATTGCTGTTGTCATGCAGCTTTCGCCATGGCGGATATGGGTCATGAAAGCATCATGGTGAACTGTAACCCGGAAACTGTCTCCACCGATTACGACACATCGGATCGTTTATATTTCGAACCGCTCACGGTCGAAGACGTGCTGGAGCTGATCCGCGTGGAGCAATCCAAAGGCACATTGCTTGGGGTGATCGTGCAGTTTGGCGGACAAACGCCGCTCAAACTTGCGCGCGCCCTTGAAGCTGCCAATGTGCCCATCCTCGGCACCTCACCGGACGCCATTGATTTGGCCGAAGACCGCGAGCGCTTTCAAAAGCTGCTGCAAGACGTTGGCCTGAAGCAACCGGTCAACGAGATCGCCTATTCGGTCGATCAAGCCCGCGCAGCGATTGAGCGCGTCGGTTATCCGTCTGTGATCCGCCCGTCCTACGTGCTGGGTGGACGCGGCATGGAAATCGTCCGCGATAAAGAGCAGTTCGAAAATTACATCACGACCGCCGTGCAAGTTTCCGGCGACAGTCCTGTTTTGATTGACAGTTATTTGCAAGGCGCCATTGAAGTGGATGTCGATGCCATTGGCGATGGGGATGATGTATTCATTGCAGGCATTATGGAGCATATCGAAGAAGCGGGCATTCATTCCGGTGATAGCGCTTGTTCTTTGCCGCCCTATTCGCTGAGCCAAGACATCATCACCGAGCTTGAGCGGCAAACCGTGGCGCTGGCCAAAGCCTTGAACGTCATTGGACTGATGAATATTCAATTCGCTATCCAAGGCGAAAACATTTTCGTTTTGGAAGTCAACCCGCGCGCCAGCCGGACCGTGCCATTTGTCGCCAAAACGATTGGCAAACCGGTTGCCGCTATTGCCGCCAAAGTCATGGCGGGGGCGAAACTCAAAGACTTTGATCTCACCAAAGACACATTCGACCATATCGCCGTGAAAGAAGCGGTGTTCCCCTTCGCCCGCTTCCCCGGCGTCGATACGGTGCTGGGCCCCGAGATGCGCTCAACCGGTGAGGTGATGGGATTGGACACCAGCTTTGACCGCGCCTTTGCCAAAAGCCAAATGGCGGGCGGCTCGACAGTGCCCGACCAAGGCACCGTCTTTATTTCCGTTAAAGAAAGCGACAAGCCGGGCATTGTCGAGGCTGCAAAAGACATCCAAGCCCTTGGCTTTAAGATTATCGCCACCGGCGGCACCTGCGATTACTTGCAAGAGCATGGTGTCGATGCGCAGCGGGTGAATAAAGTGCTCCAAGGCCGCCCACATATCATCGACGCCATGAAAAACAACGAAGTGGACCTGGTGTTCAACACCACAGAGGGAGCACAATCGCTAACCGACAGCTTTACGATCCGAAGAACGGCCTTGATTATGAAGATTCCATACTATACTACCGTCGCCGGCGCGCGTGCGGCCGTGAAGGCGATTGAGACGCGCCGTGCAGGGGCCCTTGAAGTAGCGGCCTTGCAATCATATTCTTAAAGAGCGTTCCCCGGAACAATCGCAAATCGCTTTAAGGAATCGTTAACCGGTTCCTCAGAGCATTATTGACTAATCCCATGTGGACTTGAAAGGGTTGACCATGGAAAAAATACCAATGACTGCAGCAGGTTACGAGCAAATCGACGCAGAGATCAAACATCTGAAATCCGTCGAGCGCCCGGCCACCATCCAGGCCATTTCTGAGGCCCGCGAGCATGGCGACTTCTCGGAGAATGCCGAATACCACGCGGCCAAAGAACGCCAAGGCTTCATCGAAGGCCGGGTGATGGAGCTCGAGTCCGCTCTTAGCCGTGCGCAAGTCATTGATGTTACAAAACTTTCTGGAGATGTGGTCAAATTCGGCGCGACTGTCACTGTGGTGGACGAGGATACCGATAAAGAGAGCACCTATCAGATTGTCGGTGAAATGGAATCGGACCTGGAAAACGGCAAAATCTCGCTCACATCGCCCATCGCCCGCGCCCTGATCGGCAAAGAGCTCGGCGATTCCGTGGAGGTGAACACCCCCGGCGGTGGCAAATCCTATGAAATCTTAAAAGTGCAGTGGGTTTAAGCCTCACAGTCGGCCTTCGACCTTTCGAGACGCGAGCTAAAGCTCGCTCCTCAAGATAAAGGCCTTGCGCAAACCATTTCCTTTGTCCTTCGAGACGGGACTTCGTCCCTCCTCAGGATGAAGGAAATGGTTTTTACGTCACCACGATGCCATCATCTTTGGCGAGCGGGTCGTCCTCCTCACTATACTTTGCGCTGTCGAACATCATCTCATCGAGACCGACGACATCATTTATGCCTGTGAGGGTGTTCATGCGCTCCGTCCACGGACGAGTAGTGCCATGCTCCTTGAGGCTAGCTAAAAACTCTTTCGCCATAAAAGTATAAGCACGGTTGAGCGCGCCTGGGAAGATCACCACCGCATAACCAAGATCGCCAAGATCTTGCGCACTGCCCATCGGCGTTGCGCCTCCTTCCACCATGTTGGCGAGCAGTGGCACACGGCCTTTGAAGGTGTCACACACGGTTTTCATATCCTCAACTGTTTGCGGCGCTTCGACGAACAGTATATCGGCCCCGGCTTCAACATAAGCATTGGCGCGATCAAGCGCCGCTTGAAACCCTTCCACCGCAATCGCATCAGTGCGGGCGAGAATAATCGTGTTGTGATCGGCGCGGGCATCACAGGCCGCTTTGACTTTGCCAACCATCTCTTCCGTTGAAATGACTTTCTTCCCCTTCAAATGCCCGCAGCGTTTCGGCATTTGTTGATCTTCAAGTTGAATGGCATTCGCGCCCATACGTTCAAACAGCTTGACCGTGCGCTGCACATTCAGCGCATTGCCAAAGCCGGTATCCGCATCAACGATCAGCGGCAAATCAATCCGTTCACGGATATAACCGATGGAATCGGCAACTTCCGACATGGACACAAGGCCAATGTCAGGGCGGCCAAGTTTCGAAAATGCAATATTCCCACCCGACACATAAGCGACTTCAAACCCCGCTTGCTCAATCATCAAAGCGGACAAGGCGTCAAAACACCCCGGCGCGATGATGGGCGCGTCGGTTTTAAGGAGTTGGCGGAGTTTTTTTGCGTGGGTCATGAT
>JANQLI010000271.1 GCA_028280675.1 Alphaproteobacteria bacterium | reverse complement strand
GGTTGACAAAGATCATGTCACGGGCGTGGTCACCGACGATGGCCATCATTTTACCGCGGACTGGATTGTGTCCAATCTCGACTTCAAGCGCACCTTCTTCAATCTGTTCGACTGGAAACTTTTTCCGGACGCTTTTAAGCGGCGGCTGGGCAATTACCGTATGACGGGATCAACAGCCAAGTTGAATATTGCTCTGGATGGGTTGCCTCTTTTTGATCATGTGCCGCAAGACTGTCATGCACTCCGCGGCACGTTGCATTTTGCGCAGAGCCTTGCCGAGATAGAACGGGCAAGCGATGCGTGTATGGATGGCCTGATCCCTGAGCGGCCTTTGCTTGAAGTGGCCATGCCGTCTCAGCATGATGCCTCCATCGTGCCGCCGGATAAACATCTCATGTCCGTTTATGTGCAATATGTGCCGCAGAAACTGTTTAATGGGGTGTGGGATGAGGCGCATCGCCGTCACTTAACAAACACCGTCATCGATCAGATCACCGCATATAGCAGCAATTTTAAAGATCTGATTTTGGCGACGCACCTAACGGTGCCGCCGGATATGGAAGAAATGTTCGCCTATACGGCGGGCGATATTCATCACGGTGACATGGCGTTGGATCAATTACTGTTTCAACGTCCCTTGCCAGGTTTGCCGGATCAACTCGCTTTTGCAAAGAATCTCCATCTCTGCGGAGCAGGCTCGCATCCGGGGGGCGGGGTGACCGGTATTCCCGGTTATCTCTGCGCGCAGCGCGTTTTGACCGCTGCGGGAGGCCAGCGATGAATATCTTTAATCGTTTGAGAGATCGTTCTGCGCCCGAAGCGCCCAATGCATTTAAAGGGGCGTATGATGTCATCGTTATCGGCGCCGGACATAACGGCCTGATTTGCGCCGCTTATCTTGCCGATGCTGGACTGGACGTGTTGGTGGTCGATCAACGCGACAAGCCAGGCGGCATGGCCAGCTCAGAACTTATTGATGATCGATATACCGGCGCCATGGGCGCGCATATTGTCGAAGGGCTCAGCGCTAAAGTCGCACGGGATTTGAAACTGCATAAGTTCGGATTGGACTATGTGAAACGGCAACTCGATACGGTGGCCATTGATGGCGAAGGGCAGGCCGTGCGTTTCGGTGCGGATATGCGCAAGTCGCAGGACTCCATTTCGGCCCTGTCACCGCAAGATGCGCAGGCCTATCCCGTCTTTATGGACAAGATGCAGCGTTATACGCAAGCGCTTACCGGCATGTTGAGTCCGCCGCCGCTGCTCGAAAATATTGGCCGCACAGACGCCATGTCAACATGGCTAAAAGGCGTCCGGCATCTCGATCAAAATGAGCAGCAAGAGTTTGTCAGACTGTGTTTGTCCAGTGTGGGCGATATTCTGGACGAATATTTTGAATCGGATCTTTTAAAAGCGGCGCTCGCCTTCGATGGGATACAAGGGGGACGTCTTGGGCCGCGGGATATGGGCACAATGGCCGCTTTGCTGTGGCGGTGGGCGCAGCGCGAGGTGTCGAAAGACCGGCTTTCTATTCCCAAAGGGGGCATGGATACGCTGGCGATGGCTTTGCTGAAAGCAGCGCAGGACAAGGGTGTGGCGTTTCGCAGCAATGCAGATGTCAAAGCCTTGATGATGGAAGAGGATCAGGTCACAGGCATTTCTCTTGACGGCGATGAGCATGTTTATGCAAAGCGCGTTGTGTCAAGCGCTGATCCAAAACGGACATTGATGGACCTCACCGGTCCGCGACATTTAGACACCGAATCCGTGCGGCGCTTGAAGCATTTGAAGACCGAGGGGACGGTCTCGCGGATGCTTCTCACATTAAATGGCATGCCTTTTTTTACAGGTTTAAGCGATGACGATTGGGGCGAGCGTATATTGATCTGTCCGCATATGGACTATGCGCAACGGTCATCGCGGGCGATGAAGTATAATGAGCTGCCGCATGAGCTCACCATGGAGATTGTCATCCCGACGGTGTTTGATCCCACGCTGGCTGAGTTCAATCGTCACATTGTCTCTGCGAATATTCAGTACACACCATGTGAGCCGGAAGGCGGGTGGCAGCAGCATAAAGAACACCTGGCCACGAAGGCGCTTGATACGCTGAGTTATTGCGCGCCCAATTTACGGGGTTTGGTTGAGGGCGGGGACCTCTGGACCCCTTCTGAGTTAGCGTCCCACTTCGGTTCTACAGGCGGGCATTGGCACCATGTCGATCATACGTTGGATCAGGCTGCGATGATGCGCCCGATACCGGGTGCGGCGCAATATCATACGCCGGTCCCTGGTCTTTATCTGTGCGGGGCGGGCACGCATCCTGGCGGCGGGGTGACAGGATTGCCGGGATATTATGCGGCGCAGCGCGTGATCTTTGACACGAAAACGAATGAGCAGGGAGGCGGCCTATGAGCATGATCGCGCCTCCGTGGAAAGATGGTTTGTCGCCAACGCCATTGCATCCCGCCGTCACAGAATGCGCCGCCGCCAATGATTGGGTGCGGTGGGGCGATTATTCCGTCGCGCGCACCTATTCGTCTTGGGAAGACGAATATGATGCGATCCGCCGTCATGTTGGCATTGCCGATCTGACTCCAAGTGTGCGTTACCGGATGACCGGCCAAGACGCGGAAGCTTATCTCAACCGGCTTGTAACACGGGATATGCGCCGTCTCCGTTCTGGCGCCCGCTGCGCCACGCCGCTTTGTAATGAGCATGGGCACGTGATTGATATTGTGCATATTGAACGGGTCGATGAGCACATTTACGATCTTGCAGCCTCGGCGAAAATGTTGCCTTGGCTTCTCGATTCTGCCATTGGCTTCGACGACGTTGCCATTGAAGATGTGACGGGACAAGATGTCATTTTCGGACTGTACGGTGTGGCGTCATGCGCCACCTTGTTAATGGCGGGAGCCGAGGACGTTGAAAAATTAAATCCGCATCAGATTGGACTTTATAAAATCCGCGACGCTGCTGTTGTTATTACACGGACCGGCGCGCTTGGCGAAATGGCGTATGAGATCCGCGCCATAGAAGCGGATGCGTTAAACGTGTGGGACCGGTTGCTGCGCGTTGGCAAGCCATTGGGGTTAAAACCCGTAGGGCGGCGCGCCCTTGATATGTGCCGTATTGAACTGGGGCATCTCTCTTACGGCCAAGACTATATTGGCGCCTTGGCGGCCCGTTATGGGAACCGCCCGCGCACACCTGCTGAGCTTGGACTCGACTCGCTTGTTGATATGAAGAAGGATTATTTCACGGGCAAACGGGCTTTCCGTCAGAAAACCACTCAGCATCGTACGAAAGTGATTGCGCTGCACTGTGATGGTTTAGAGCCGATGGATCACGCCAAGATATTCCAAGGGGATCGGTTAATCGGCACGGTCACCTCATCCTGTTGGTCGCCGAAACTGAAAAGCATTATCAGCCTTGCGACTGTGACAGACCAGACGCTCGCGGAAGGGGTGCCCTTAACGCTTGATGTTCCACGGGTTTTTGAGCTTGAACCCGACCATATGAGGATCAACGCCACCGTGGTTGCGAGGCCTTTCTACCGGTCTCCGGCGCGGAACGCCAAGGTGCGCGGCAGCTAAACACCTTTTTTTACGACAGGCGCGACGGTTTTTTCTCAGGCCTCCGTTTAATGTATATCAACGCCGACGGGGCGCAGTGTCGCTGGAAGTCACCCCACCCCCTTGCCGAAAGGCGCAGTGTGTCCCGCGGTGTTGTGGGGGCGTTAATGTGAAAAGGAACTCTGATATGAAAAAACGTACACTGGCGGCAGTGCTCGCATCCACAATGCTCATCGCGACAGGCAGCTATGTCGCGCTGGCAAAGCCTGGCGGCGGCTTTCGCGGTGGTGAAATGATGTTTGACCGGTTCGATGCCAATCAGGATGGCACGATTACACAGGAAGAAGTCGAACAAGCCAAAGCGGATCAATTTGCAACAATGGATGCCGATGGGGATGGCGAACTGACTCAGATTGAAATCGAGGAAGGCCGTCAAAAGCTTAAAGAAGAACGCAAAGCGGAGCGTTTTTCCCGGCTTGATAAAAACGGCAATGGCGCTTTGAGTCTTGATGAATTTGATATGGGCCGCAGTGGCGATCTTTTTGAACGTTTCGATGACAATAAGGATGGCGCTATTTCCAAAGATGAAGTCGAAGATATGAAAGGACGCTTCCGCAAGGGGTTCAGAAAAAGAGACTAATACGGCAACAGTCAGGAAATGATGCCACAGAAACGTTAATCTGTGGCATCATAAGCCCTTACAAGACAAATGAGGGAGAGGCTTCAGTCAGAGCGTGACGGATAAGGTCTACCCAGACGTGACACCAACCGTCCATGATCCGGATGGGGACTTGGTGGCGCGGATTGCTCAAGGCGATCAGGGGGCTGCGCGAGAGCTGGTGGACCGGCATCTCACGCGGCTTTTATCTGTTGCGCGCCGTTTGCTAGGGCAGCAGGAGGATGCAGAAGAAGTCGTTCAGGAGGTCTTTTTAAAAGTGTGGACGCATGCGCAAACATGGGACCCTGGGAAAGCGAAGTTTCAGACATGGATGCATCGTGTGACCATCAACCTGTGTTATGATCGTTTGCGTAAACATCGTGAAGTGACAATGGATTCTTTGCCGGATCAAGAGGACGAACGGCCAACGCCGGTCATCGCGTTGCATGACAAGCAAGTGTCCGAACGGGTGCAAGAGGCGATACAGGCGTTACCGGACCGGCAACGTGTTGCGCTGACGCTCTGTCACTTTCAAGGCATGAGCAATCGCGATGCAGCCGAGGTGTTAGAGATTAGTGTGGATGCGCTTGAAAGCTTGCTCGCACGGGCGCGGCGTGGCTTGAAAGCGATGTTGATTGAAGACGCATCCGAATTGGTTGGGGGGATAAAGCAATGAGTGATGACATGACAGGACATATGACATTAGAGCGTTTCTGCGCCATTATCGATGCCTATGGGACTGCTTTTATGCGCTGGCCCGAAGAGGAGCGTGAGGACGCCTTTGCCTTTATGCAACAGTCCGCAGAGGCGCAATCTTATCTGACCGATGCAGAGCACCTGGATGTTTTGCTCGGCGCTGATGATGGCCGCGCCGCTTCTGATGCGCTGAAGGAAAAAATCCTATCTCAAGCTGCTGATGTCTTGATGACGGCTCCTTTACCTGCGGCGGAGCCTGCAAGACAGGCGGGGTGGATGGGCACTCTTGCGAACGTGTTCGGTGATATAGATCTTTTAGAGTGGTCATGGAAACGGATGGCCGCGCCGCTCTGTGTGATGATTGTTGCCGGGTGTCTCGGCTTGGCAACAGGACTCTATACCAATGAAGCGGCAAACAATTATGCTTTTGATGATGAGGATATTTTCCTTATCGCCCTTCAATCGCCGGATTATGGCTTTGATGTGGTTGAGACGTTTTAACGAGCGGGTGTGAGCAGATGGATAGTGCAGAACACAAAAAATCAAAGACGGGCCGCTGGGTGCTTTTCTGCTCACTGGCTCTCAATCTCTTTTTGGTTGGATTGATTGCCGGAGGGTTGATTATGCGCGGGCCGCGGCCCATGGGCGGTCCTGGTCCAATGATGGGCATATCGCCACTCGAAATGCGCGCGCTTACGGATAACGATGTTTTGCGTGAGAAGTTTCGCGCCTCTATGCGTGACGCGCGCAGCGAGATCGGCCCAGCGATGCGGGAAAGTTTCCAAGCGCGGCGTGGCATTTCCGCAGCGCTGAAAGCCGAGCCTTATGATGCGGAGGCCATTGTTCTCGCGTTTGAAGAGGCGGAGGCCGCCGACAAAGCTTTGCGGGATCTTTCTCAAACCACAATACTGAACTTTTTGAATTCGTTGAATGACACAGAGCGTGCTGCTTTGGTCGAGGCTTTAGAAAATACGCCAGGCTTATTCCGTGACCGCCGGAAAGGTCCTGGGGACGGCGGACCGCGCTTTGGCAAACGTTTCCGCGATAACGGCAAGTAATAATCGCTTAAGCAGATTGATCGGTTGGCTCCGCAGCAGAGACGGCCTGCTTCTCACGCGGGATTGAGACGCGAATTTGTGTGCCAATCCCTAATTCACTTTGAATAGTTAAAGTCCCGCCCATTAATTCGGTCAGCGATTTCGCAATTGCAAGCCCTAATCCAGACCCTTTATGGGATTTTGTATGTTGGTTTTCGATCTGCTCGAAAGGTTTGCCAATCCGCTCAAGATGGTTTGCTGCGATGCCGATGCCGGTGTCTTCAATGGTCAGAATGACGGTCTTCGGTTTCACCTCCGCGCGTAGCGTGACGTTTCCGCCCGCAGGCGTAAACTTCACGGCATTGCTGAGGAGATTTAGTACAACTTGTTTGAGGGCGCGAGAATCAACGTAGACTGTTGGCAGCGCCGGTGGATCATAGTGAAACTTCAGATCCGCCTCATGCATACGGGGTTCAACCAGGCGCAAACAACTTTGAATAATGTGGCCAAGGGCGACGCTTTCCGATTCCAGTTTCATCTTGCCGGTTTCGATCTTCGACATATCCAGAATGTCATTGATCAAAGTGAGGAGATATTGCGCGCTATCCAGAATATCTTTGGAGTATGTTTCGTATTTTTCATCCCCAAGCGGGCCGAACATGTTTTCACTCATGATTTGCGCAAAACCCATGATGGCGTTCAAAGGCGTGCGAAGCTCATGGCTCATATTTGCAAGGAATTCGGTTTTTGACCGATTGGCTTCTTCAGCGCGTGCTTTTTCGGATGCACATTTGACGGCTAATTCAGCGCGGTCTTCCGATTCTTGACGCAGACGGCTTTGTGAATCTTCCAGCTCTTGCACATATTGTTTGAGTTTCTTTTCATTTTGCAGAAGTTCATCTTCTTGCTCTTTGAGGGGAGTGACATTTGTCGCGACGCTGACATGCCCGCCATCGCCGGTCAGGCGCGTGCTGATATGCAGCCACTTCTCACCCACAAACACCAACTCTGATTCTTTTTGTTTAACTGATGTGGTCAGCAGAGGGCGTTGAACCGCTTGCCCGCTCTCCAATAGGATATGCGCCGCCTGCGCTTGCTCCATGAGATCGTCATAGCGCGTTCCAGGGATCAAGAGGCTTTCATCTAACTGATAATATTCGGCGAACTTTTTATTGCAAATAACCAAGCGATTGCTGTGATCCCATAGCACAAAGGACTCAGAGATGTTTTCGATGGCATCGCGGAGTTGCGCTTCGATTTCATTAACACGATTTTCTGCATTTTTCAGTTGGGTGATGTCAATCGCAATGCCCATAATGCGTTTGCTTGCAGGACTGTCCTCCGTTTTGTTCTGCGTCAGCAGTTGCCCTTTGGCATGCACCCAAACCCAATGACCATGGGCGTGGCGCAAACGAAAGACCCGGTCATAGCCTTCGGTTTCTTTGCGGGTTTCATCCGCGATTTCAGCAAGGACGTCCCGATCATCGCTATGCATCAACTCGCGCACATCCGCCAGATCGAGTTCCGTGCTGCCCGGTTCGCGCCCTAAGATGCCATACATGGATTCCGACCAGAACATCCGGTTGGTGTCGAGATCCCAATCCCAGATGCCGCATTTCGCTCCCTCAACCGCCAGGTTCAGCCGTGCTTTACTGGCGCGATGCGCTTCGATGGCGGCATTGCGCTGATCTAACTGCCGGATCAAGATACCGCACACCCCTGCGCCGAAGAATGTCGGTGCGAGCACCATCAGCGCGTAGAACTGCAGAGAACTGTACCAAAGACTCAGGATGTCAGAGACAGTTTGATCGACGTAAAGTTTGAGCGGTGTGCTGGGCACGGGACTGACAGCCACCAAAACCTGGTCGTTTGTTTGTGTCCACGCATAAGCAAGGGAGGATTCGCCTTGCCGTGGCCATTCGGTGGGAACTCCCAAGGCATATGTGACGTCGATGTTTTTTGTTTGGAAGCGTTGCGTTGTGCTAAGGATACGGCCTTGCGTGTTGGCTAATGTGAGGGTGGTTGTTTTCGGTAACGCGGTCTTCGCGGCGAGGTGGGAGAGATAGTCATTGCGCAGAAGGGCGACAGCGACCCCCAGCGTTTCACCTGACATGTCGGCAACACGCTGGCTGATGAGGATGTACCCGTGTTCCTCAAGAAAAACACCATCCTGTGGCGCATCCGATGCACCGGTGTCCATATGCGCGCGAAAGAAGCCCGCCTCCTGGGGAGCGTCGGGGAGGGGTTGATCAGGATCGAGCGTAAAGAGAGTCTCGGCAGACCGGTTGTAAAGGATAACGTTTTGAAAAAGCGCGAGCGCGTTTAGGCGCGCACGTAACGTTTCACTCTCTGCAGTCGTAAGGGACTGAAGCGCGCCGTCCGCCGACACATGGGTTTGCCCCATATAGTCCAATGACGTGCTGATGTTGAGAAAGTTTGTCCGCACTTGCTCGGCGAGGACCGTCACGGTCTGGCTGGTGTCACGCTCAGCCATGTATAGGGTGTCATTGTAATCCTTCATGATTTTCAGGCCAATCAGGACCAAAAAAGCAGCGACAAAGGAGAGCGTGAGCAGGATCACAATGCGCGCACGCCGAGAGACGGCGGCAAGCCTCCCACGCACCTTCTCTCTCCAGGCTGTGACACCTTGCTCAGACATGGTTTTCCAAACCCCTTATCTGCATGTCCCGCTATGATTTGCTGGGACCGGTGCAGATGCCGCATTCACTGAGTTTGTTAAAGTTTCGTTAACGTTTGATCACTCTAGCCAAAGACGCCTTGATTCGCCTCACTTTTTTGTACTTATCCACGGAAAAATTGTCCGAGAATCCCCGCGAAGACGCGCTTTTTTAATTGCGTTGTGGGCGAATCGGTCTTCGCGCGATGGTTTGCAGGGCATGGATCTGGATGCGATGATTATGTCGTGATGCCAAACGCTTCGGCGAATGCGGTTTCGCTGACCATCGCATCACGCGTTTCCAAGACCTCAACCGGATCGCCGAGGCGCACCCTGCCGCTCTCCCGCGCGATAACATTGACCCCGAAATAGGCTTTCAGATCATCGCCCTTGCGGTAGCTTTTTAAAGTTGCGAAGGGTTCTTGCTCTTGATGCTTTTGCCCGGTCGCGGGATCGATCGTCGTCATGACGCAGCGCGCACAGGACCACAAGACATCCATGGTGATGTCACCGACGCGGATGACCTTCCATAAATCTTCATCAAAGGGGTGTGCCAATCCCTCGACCACAAGATTTGGGCGGAAATGCTGTTGAGTCACCGGGGCGTCTAACCGCGCATTCAGATCCGCGAGTGATTCTGCGCTGGTCATCAGCAGCGGGGCGGCATCGACAAAGCCTGGCGACATTTCTGGCAGGCGTCCTGTGCGGGTGCTCTTGTCGTTTGTGCCGACCAGACGGCATGCGGCGCCGATCAAGCGGCTGAACCAGGCCGCAGCTTCATCGCCCATATCCGGTCCGGTGGCGATGTCGCTCCACACATTGACTTTTGAGAGCGCGCCCTGAAATGCATCGGGTGTAATCTTCAGATCGTCCTGACCGGGAGCCGTGACATAGAGCCCGCCATCGTCTTGCCACTCAGCCTTTGCGGTTAGCAGCACGGCTTTCTCCCGGCCTGTGATCTGCTTGCCGTTAGCGCGCCTCAGAACCAGTTGCCGGTCCCCTTGCATGCCGTCAGGCGTGATCTCGGCTTCTGTGACGGCCAGGCTGGCCAAAGACTTTATCGGATGGATTTCCAGATGCGAAATTTTCATGGCATCTGTTTAAGCACTCAAAAGCTTGGACGCAATCTCATAAAGGTTTTTTGACACGCCATCGGCTTTGGTGATGTTTTCAAGTTCTGCACGCATGAGACCCTGCCGGGAGGAGTCAAACCGTCGCCAATTTTCAATCGCGCCTAACAAACGCGCCGCCAATTGGGGGTTTTTCGGATCGATGGTTTGCACCATCTCACAGAGGAAGCGATAGCCATCGCCATTCGCCGCATGAAAATTCACTTGGTTTCCCATGCAAAATCCGCCGACCAAAGCGCGCACTTTGTTGGGATTGCCAAGGCTAAAACTGTCGTGATCTAACAGCGTTCGCAAATGGGATAAGGTGGTTGGGTGCGACGATGTAGCGTGCAGTGATAGCCATTTATTCACAACCAAGTCGTCACCTGACCATTTAGCATAGAATTGATCCATCGCCGCTTGGCGTTCATGGCTATCGGTATCGCGTAAAGCGGCGAGCGCCGCCATAGCGTCGGTCATGTTGCTTGCCGATTGATAATGGGCGAAGGCTAAATCGATATAGGCCGGTTGATCTGTTTTCACGAGCAAGGCAAGCGCTCGGTTGCGGATCGCTCGTTGACCGGCTTGTGCGGCATCCGGTGAAAAGTCCGCATCGCTCACATTGCGTTCGTAAAGATCGGTCAATTCATCCCGCAAGCCTAAAGCAAGATCTTTGACCACGACCTCACGCGCTTTGTGAATATTTTCGGGATCGACAACCGCCATCGCCTGCGCAAGGTCGCTTTCACTCGGCAGCAACAGCATCTCGGCTTTGAGGAAAGGGTCTAGGGCCGTGTCTGTTGCAATGTTGCGCATGGCCTTGAGGAAATGATCGTCACGGCTAATAGGATGCCCCGCTTGCAGGCATTCAACATTTTTGAGAATTAATTTTTCGGCATAGGTTTGGCCTGCTTCCCAGCGATTAAAGGCATCGCTGTCATGCGCCATCAGGAAAGCGCGTTCCTCATCCTCAAGCGTGAACTTTACATGCACCGGCGCAGAAAAATTCCGCAACAAGGAGGGCAGTGGGCGCGATGGAACATTATTGAAATGAAACGTGTGTTCGTCCCGTGTGATGTGTAAGAGGGTTGCGGATGAGCCATCGTCCCCTTCAGGCGCGATGGCAAGGTCATGCCCGTCCGTATCAAGCAAACCGTATTGCACAGGAATATGAAACGGTTTCTTGTCCGCCGTTTCAGGCGTGTCCGGGCAGCTTTGCTTAATGGTCAGGCTGTAACGTTTGTCCTCGGAATCGTAATGATCGCGGATGTCAAGTTGTGGTGTTCCAGCTTGCGC